>NZ_CACZDK010000001.1 GCF_902779965.1 Fibrobacter succinogenes
CGGACAGCTTCTTTCATGACTTCGGGGCCGATACCGTCGCCCGGAAGCACTGCAATCTTGTAATTCTTGCTCATTGTTAATCCTTGGTTTATAATTTGAACGGCTCAAAAATAGCTTTTTTAGCTAGAGTGAAAGGTTTCTTCGGGGGAAAGATTCTATTTTAAATGAGTGTTTTGGAAGAATGGAGACCTTATGCACATGTTGTTCCGTTTTTCGATGCTGCTTTTGCTTGCATTTGTCTTAGCCGGCGCGGCACCGCAGTACCCGTTCCCGCAAAACAAGCAGTACGCCTATGGGCAAATTTTCAACCCCGACCTGAAAAAAACGGAAACTGCCATTCAACAAAAGTTTGCAGACTGGCGCAAAAAATGGGTGACCGAGAACGTCGAGATAGACGGTGTCAAAACCGCATACATCAAAATGTCGGATTCTAAGATACTCCGCATTTCATCTAGGGATATCGCTTTTGGTATGTTGCTCTCCGTGTATATGGCCGATGCGTCCAACGACGCCCAAGCGCTATTCAACCAATTCATGAACTTCTACCGTTGCTTCGCTCTCGAGAACAAAGAACCGAAAACCTGCAAAAGTCAAAACTTCAAAATTATGGCAGGCGAGGTTTCCGAAAATGATTCCAGTTTAGTTCGTTTTATGGGCGTGTCCAACCCCATTGCCGACATGGATGCCGCTCTTGCACTTCTCTTGGCCGACAAGCAGTGGGGTTCCGAAGGTGCAGAAAAATACGCGACCTATGCAGAAACGCTATTGCAGGACATCTACAACAATGATGTAGATGCCAGCGAAAAGACACATATCAAGGCTTATTCGGACAATGATCCCGCATTTAGCCCTAGTTATTCCGCCTTTGCCAACTTTAAAATTTTTGCTGAATCTAGAGCGGCACTCAAGGATGCATGGAATACATTGGCAAATAATACCGCTGCAGAACTTTTCGCATGCCAAGATTCCTCGACGGGACTCGTTCCGCTCTGGTGTGATTATAGCACGCATAAACCGGTGAAGGTTATGGATGATTATTCTTATGAAGAAGGCCCTGGTTTCATTTACGATGCTTTGTTGGTCCCATGGAGAATGGCTACGGCGTATTATTGGTACGGCGACGAAAACGCCAAGAAAGTTAACGATAAACTTACCAAGTGGTTGTCATCTGCATCGTATGGACATGCTAGCTATATCAAAACCTATTATAAATTGGATGGTTCAAACTCGATTTACGGCAAGAAGGACGTCGCAGAAGCTAGCGGCGTTGGCCTAGCGTTTAGTTCTACGGACAAGTACGATCCCTATCTAGAAACGGTCTACGAATCACTGATGAACCTGAATACCAAAACGGCAAGAACGGAGACGGAACGTATTTTGGAACTGTTGCTCTTGACCGGAAACATGCCGGACTTGACACATATGGAAAATACGAAAAACATCGTAACCGCATCGGTTATGCGACAGCCTCAGATGCCTAAGGGTACGCAGGATTCTACGCTCAAGGTTTCCGGTTTCGGGAACTGGGTTACCAAATCGAACGGCTTTAACAAAATCACCATCTTCCCCGATTCCACCAAGAAACCGCTCTTTGCCGATAACGGAAAGGCTTTTGTCAAAGCCGAAATGCGTGCGGAGTCTAGCGTAGGCAAGGATTGCTCAGGAGCAGATTGTTACGTCTTTAGCGGACTCGCTCTTTATCTGGACGACAAGTACCAAGACCTGAGCGATGTAGATACCATCCGCATGACACTCAAGACGCAAGGCGTAATCGAAGTTTCTGCACTTTGCTACGGCAAAAACGAAGATGGGCTCGGGATTCCCTGTTGGAAAGGGGGCCCCATTAACCCCAGCGAAAATTTTACAACCTTAAGCTTCTGGATCGACAACCATGAAATAGAAAAAGAAACCATGGGCAAAGTCAAGGGCTTTGCTTTCGAACCCATGATGACTCCGGGTGGATACGCCTCTATCGAAATCCAGGATATCAAGTTCTTGAATAAAGATGGCAAGCTCGCCAAGGTTTACGATGAACTTAAAATCGATACCACGGCGTCGGAAATCAAGACCGTCACCGTGAAGCCAGTCCCTTCAAATAGCTTGAAGGCAAAGGTCCATGTTGCAGGGCATTTCGTGAGCGTCTCGAACGTGCCCAACGCTTCCAGAGTGCAGTTGTTCGACCTGCAGGGGAAGGTTGTTCTCGAAAGGGTCGTGAACGCAAACGAGGCTATCGAGATACCCCGCGCCGGTTCTTACCTGCTGCGGGTTGACGGCCGTTTTTATCCGGTAAGGATTAACCGTTAGCGCCGCGGCCCGAGTGTGCGGGCCCAATCTCCCTATTTATTTAGCCTGTGCAATCCGCACTTGCTTTACGGTGCCGTTCCTAGCGGAGCATGTAGATGCCCTGGACTTTGATATCACTTATCATGCTTATCCTAAACGCGGATATGTGCAACGGAAGTCCAGTCTTGTCGTAAGTGTCCCGAAATCGGAGAGAATTTCGCCTTCTATTTCAAAAAAGAATGTTTAATATTGACAAAAAACAATAATGATGTATCATCTTGATGTAAAATTAGGCAATTGGGATACATTTAATTCAAAAAATGATAGACTTAACTATTTTTTATTGCAGTTGTTGGATTAGGATCATGAAGATATTTTTTATGAAAAGAAACATGCATGCTATGGTTGTGGCATGCGGTATCACCCTTGGTTTGGCTGGGTTTTGTATGGCAGAAACTCCTCTTAAAACAATTCCCTGGAATGGTCATGTTGGGGCTGTAAGTTTTACCTTTGACGACGCTTACGCAAACCAGGTGCAGAACCTTAAACCGATATTGGAGGCGTTGCCGGATGTCCACGTGACATTTTTCCTCACGAGTATGGGGAATGGCTTGAAACAAAACGCTGCTGGGTTTGCCGCACTTGCAAAAGCCGGAAACGAAATGGGGAACCATACGCAGTCGCATCCGCACTTGACCGGAGTTGGTGATAGTCAATTGGAACAGGAAATTGTCAAGTTCGCAGACGAAATTGAAAGCGTTCTTTCGGAGCAGGGCGCAGATGTGAAGGTGGTTTCGCTGGCGACACCGTTTTGCGAGAACAACGACAAAATTAAAAGCGTGATTGCCACAAGACATTTCATCAATCGCGATTGCGGATGGCATGGACGCAACGATTGGGATACGGAACCGGACTGGATGAGCCTTCAGGCAAAAATCTGGACGCGCTCGGGGGCGACTGTTTCCGAAATGCTTTCGTCGTTGGACACGGCTGCGTTTATCGGCAATTTTGGGGGTGCGCAGCCTTGGGAAGTCCAAGTGAAGGGCGGTTCATGGCTTGTCGTGCTGAATCATGGTGTTACGGATGATGCGGGGGATGACTACGCCATCAATCCGTCGGACATCAAGAAAATTTTTGAACATGCTATTGAAAATAAATTATGGATTGCACCGTTCGGGACCGTTGGGGCTTATCACCGGGCTCATTTTGTGATCGATGCTGCAACTTCGATTGCAACGGAAGACGGCTTTACTGTGAATTGGAAAATTCCGAACGAACATATGCCGAAAAGTGTCCCGTTGCGTGTGAAAATTGATACGAAGAGCGTTGGTGAGAATGCCGTTGTGGTGCAAGCTGGTAAAAAGTTGATTCCTGAAAGCGATGGTTCCTATATCATCGAGTTCATGGCGAAAGAGCTCAAGGTGAGTAAATCTAATACGATTGACATTCCTCGCGATTCTTCAGCCGTGGGCGATTCGACGAATTCTCTTCCGAAATCAACCTCTGCAAATCGCGCTTACTCGAAATATA
This sequence comes from Fibrobacter succinogenes, assembly GCF_902779965.1. NCBI lineage: Bacteria > Pseudomonadati > Fibrobacterota > Fibrobacteria > Fibrobacterales > Fibrobacteraceae > Fibrobacter > Fibrobacter succinogenes. The sequence continues at coordinate 3,814 of NZ_CACZDK010000001.1, forward strand.
CCGTATTCGACATGAACGGAAATTTCCTCGGCGAGACGACAGGTTGGAACATCCCTGCTAGTATTCCAAAGGGCGCCTACATTGTCCGTGCTGAAGCCGCGGGGCATAAAGCGGTAACGAAAAAACTGGTAAAGTAGTTTTGCTATAGCTCCAATTCCGTTTGCTCGTTCAGTAGCGCTTTGGGGATAGGCTTGTGAAGCATCCTGTAGGCGTTATGCGTTGCTACGCGGCCACGTGGGGTGCGAGAAATCAAACCTTTTTGGATGAGGTACGGTTCATAGACTTCTTCGAGCGTATCCGGTTCTTCGCCCATGGCTGCACTGATGGTGCCGAGCCCCACAGGGCCACCGCCAAACTTGTCAATCATCATGGCTAAAATCTTGCGGTCGGTGGGGTCGAGGCCTTCGCTATCGATGCCGAGCATTTCGAGCGTTTTGATGGCGGCGCGTTCGTCGATGATTCCTGTGCCGCGTACTTGCGCCACGTCTCTGCAACGTCTGAGAACTCGGTTTGCTACACGAGGTGTTCCGCGGCAGCGCCCACCGAGAATCTTGGCTGCATCTTCTGAAAGCTCAACGCCTAAAATTCGTGCGCTTCGCATGAGAATCTTGACGATATCTTTTTCGTTATAAAGTTCTAAGCGGTATTGCAAGCCAAAGCGATCGCGGAGCGGTCCGGTTAAAAGCCCGCTGCGTGTTGTGGCGCCAACGAGTGTGAAATGCTTGAGCGGAAGGTTTACGCTTCGTGCTGCCGGGCCTGAATCGAGCATGATATCAAGCCTAAAATCTTCCATAGCAGGGTAGAGGTATTCTTCGACAACGCGGTTTAAACGGTGGATTTCGTCAATGAATAAAATATCGTTTTCTTGTAAACTTGTAAGGAGCCCCGCAAGATCGCTCGCCTTTTCGAGCACGGGACCGCTTGTGATGTGGATGTTCACGCCCATCTCTTTTGCAATAATGCCCGAAAGCGTTGTTTTCCCGAGTCCCGGAGGGCCTGCGAATAAGCAATGATCAAGTGCGTCGCCGCGTTGTCTAGCTGCTTCAATGGCGATAGATAGGCTTTCTTTGATGTCGTCTTGGCCTGTAAATTCGCTCAAGCTAGGCGGTCGTAAGTTGCGGTCGGAATCGCCTTCGTCAAAAGAACATTTTTGCGGAGAAATTATACGTTGATCATCCATGGGGGAGTAGTTAGTGAGTAGTGGTTAATGATTCGTCTAGTTGCTAATTACAAATACTTGAGAGCTTCTGGGATAAGTGCTGCGGCATCTGCCGCATCTCCAAGAACCTCTACTGCCTTGACAACCGCCTTTTCCGCCATCGGGTCCTTCACGCCAAGCGTATGCAGAGCCAAAACAGCTTCCATCTTTGCTCCGGTGAGTGCGCCCATGCTGGTGATGCCTGACCCTTCGACGTTTCCGAGAGCCTGTAACATGGTTCCTGCTTTTTCTTTGAGCGTGAGCGTCATCTGTTCGCAAGTCTTTTTGCCTAGTCCCTTGATTTTGCCTAGCGCCGCCTTGTTGTCACTAGCAATCATGTTCAGTAGATCAGCTGGAGTGCTTCCGCTCAAAATTCGTTGTGCTAATTTTGGGCCCACGCCATTGACGTCGAGCAGCATGATGAACGTATCTTTTTCAGTCTTGTCGGCAAAACCGAAAAGCGTCATGGAATCTTCGCGCACTACAAGGTTCGTGTGCAAAATGACCTCAGTGCCCTCTTCGGGCAGCTTGCCTGCGGTGTACGCTGAAATGTTGATTCCGTAACCGACTCCTGCACATTCTACAACGATAAACGTGGGGGATTTCTGTACCAGAATGCCACGGATCCGCTCTATCATAATTTCTCCAAATTGCTCTTTTGTGCTACTGCTCAAATATACACTCTTTAAATAGCTCTGTCAAGTCAAATTGTATTTTTTCTCGAAAATTACGGTTCCGCTGCATTCTAACTGCGTTCTCGCTGCAAAAATAGCCTCGGCTCTGTCAAGTTTGGTCGTATGTTTGCGAACCTGCTACGGTTATGCTGCGGCGGTCAAATTGCCCTTTTTAGCCAAATTTCTGCAATTCTGCAGTAAAAAATAATTTCCGATGGGCTTACAAAATGGCTTTTTTGGCTATGGCGCCGAGACCGTATAAAATGGCCCGACAGAGCCCTTTAAATAGTTCTGTCAAGCGAATTTGTTTTTTACGAAAAATGCGTTTCCTTTTTATTTTTATTATTGCTTTGAGCAGACTTCGTTGTTTTATAGTGGACTGAATTTTTTTCACAAATAGATTTTTTTGTGAAATTTCGCAAAAGTTTTTAATTGCTATATGTGAGTATTTGCAAACGATTTTTTGAAAATTTGATAGTGTGATTTTTGTGATACTGTTTTTTCGGGATGATGTATTATATTTCGAAAAGTCCTGAATTTATATTGGGTGTGGTAAGCAAAAGTGGAATTGTTAGGGTGAAAATATGCTGATTATACGAATAAAGTTGTTTATGCAGCGTATTTCACGCCTGTATCGGAAATTATTTTTCTAAACAAAAATGTGCAAGTAAAAATACTTGCACATTCAATTTTTTTGTGAGCTTGCTGCTCAAACTCTGCGTTAGCAATTACTTATAAAATAAAGCGAACCCGCCAAAACGGAGCTTATAAGTAGTAGAACTTTTATGGCGAAAGAGAATAAGTCGCAAAGCGAACAATTCCGCACCGAAGGGAGGACCTGTGAGCGTGCGAGCTTATTCTCTGAAGCCTAGCAGTACTACTTATAAAGCAGTGCGAAAACCATGCCCGGGCGGAAGTACTTACCTGCGGTGTACTTCAAAGCCGTGCTGTGGAGCAGCGTGAAGAGCTCGTTCACATCGACCTTGTTGCTCTTGGCAATGGCGCCGAATGCCTTAGTGAAGGCGGCGAGATTGCGCGGGAGCTTCGGGCTGATGCGGGAGTCGGCGAGGAGTGCGCCCTTCTTCAGAAGTTCCTTGTGCATCTTGTCTGCGGCAGTTGCGCTGAGGCCGAACTTTGCAACGAGAGCTTCCGGGTGGAGGCGGCAAGAACCGTTGAATCCTTCCGGAGCAGCAAACGGCACGCGTGCTTCGTCATAGAGGTTTCCGATCATGGAGTTGGCGAGCACGGAGGCTTCCTTTTCCAAACCGTGGAACATCATGGCGGTCATGATGCTGTACTGAATGCCGATCCAAACGTCGTGAGCCTGGAAGTTGAATTCATCCAGCGGAGATCCGTCTTTATGGACAAGGTTTGCGGCACCGATGAGCGGGCTGTTGGCCTTATAGTTCGTATTGAAAATTCTGAGCAAGTTAGACTTTGCCTTTGCGCTGTCGGTAATCGGTTCGAGGTCGAGCAAGCGGAGGTAAGTGTCGGCAAGCATCGTATCGGCGAACACGTCGTCGCAGTCGTTGGCGATCTTTGCTTCCCAGCTCTTGGTGAAGGCTTCTTTGCACTGAGCTGTAATCCAAGCCTTCTTGAGGCCGCGGAGCTCGTTCTTGGAGAGGTCTTCGCCGTCCGGGATTTCGCCTGCGCAGAGCCATTCATTGATGGCCTTCACGCCAGCGTTCGGATCTTCCGGGAGTTCGAGCGATACCTTCACGGCTTCGCGGAGTTCAGCGTACTTTTCGACGTTCAAGTCTTTCATTTCCATCGGAGTGATGAAGAAGCGGAAGTAGCCTTCGTTTTCGTCCCAGAGCGATTCGGTGAATTCCTTGTTGGCGGCTTCGGACTTGGCGTTCCACTTGGTGGCCTGATCGTTATCGCCGAGGAGTTCTGCAATTTTTGCGGCTGCGCGGAGGCCTGCAATCCAGAGGGAACCGCAGTAAACGGAAATACCGTAGCTGCAGAGGTTGTCGAACGTGTCGTCCGTACCGTGGGTGAGCGGGAAGTTTTCGCCTGGGTTCACCATCTTTTCGAGGTATTCCATGGCAGCGTAAACAGCTTCCTTGCAGTCGGCGAGGCACTGCATGTCCTTCGTCTTGTGGTAGTGACGGTAGACCATGAGCACGTATTTCGGAGCGAGGTCCTTCCATTCCTTCACGTTGTGCCAGTCGTAGGCATCCGGTTCTGCGTCGAAGGGGCTACCGAGGTCGTGGATCACGGCGCCACGTACTGCGCGCGGGCCTTCGAGCTTCGGATCCGGGAGATCGGCGTAGGGGAGGTTCACAAATTCATGGTGGCGGCGACGGTTGTCGTTCACGGCGAGAATGGCATCGCCAAAGCTCTTCATCACGACGCCATCGAGACGCGGCATGAGGGCGAGCAAGCTAAAGCTGCCGTAGAAGTAAACGTCGAGAGAGTTGAAGAACGGATAGTCAGCGCATTCGCGAACCAAGAAGCGGTCTTCCTTGTCCCACACGGTGGCTTCGGCGAGGAAGCTGAGCGTGTTGATGGCGAGGCTCTTGAATTCAGTCTGCTTGGCGGCGGTCTTGTAGAGCTTTGCAACCGGCTTCTTCGGAACAAGGTTTTCAAATGCCTTGAGGCGATCGTCAAAAGTCTTGTCGGCGGCGAGAGCTTCCGTGAGGAGGGCGACCACGCGGCCATATGCTTCCGGGTAGAATGCTGTATATTTCTTGGCGGAGGTGAGCTTGTTCAGCTTGATTTCCGGGAAGTCGAGCACCATGTTGAACTGGAAACTGACCTTCTGCTTCGGCTTGAGCACGGCGGTAACGGCGATGGCGCCTGCAATTGTTTCACGTCCGCTATAGACATTCTTGACCCAGGAATTGGCAACGCGACCGCTTTGGAGAGCTGCCTTCAAGACGGACTTTGCATCGTCCTGGTAGAACATCGGCTTCACGGAAACGTTGAGGTTGTCCTTCTTGTTCCAAGCCACGCTCACGCCCATGCAACCGTTGAAGTCACTTTCGGCGAGAGCCTTTTCGTTATAAAATTCGATACCGCGAACGGAGCGGCCATCTTCGAGTTCCTTGTCGAACTGCACACCCTTCGGGAAACGTGCGGCCGGAACGAGAACAAAGCTAGAGTCCTGAACGCCCTGGCGGTCCTTCTTGGCCATGTAGCCCGTGATGCTGTCCTGAATCTGGACAATCGTCACTTCGCGGGTTTCCTTGGTGTTGTTTTCAAGTGTGAAGACGGTAGCGTTCACTGGGAGGCTGGAGAGACGTTCGTCGCCCGGAGTCACGTAGCTGGACTGCGTTTTGGTGATGGCGACACCCTTGCCTTCGTAAACGGTTTCGCTAACCGGATAGAGGGCGGTGTACTTCATCTTGGCGGCGTCATAGCCCGGCTGGCCGAGGAATTCGCTGTCGTTTGTCCAAGCGGCGGTGAGAGCGCCTTCGCGGGCAGCCTTTTCGCCAACCATGCCGTCGAAGAAATCGATGAGCACGGCGCGGTTGAGGGCGGCAACGTCCTTGCCTGCGGCAATCAAAGCCTGGGTGCGGTCGCTGAACTGGATGTGCCAGCGTTCAAAAGCGGCCTTGTTCGTTTCGAAGAAAGTCTTGTCGGCGAGAACCTTGTTGAGCTTGGCTTCGGCCTTCTTCTGGTCCTTCATGTCGGCATCGCCGAACACGCGTGTGCCATTAGCGTCGAGGAGCGGGAAGTTGTTGTTGTAGATGCCGAATGCGGCGAAGTTGCCAATCACGAGCGCAGCCTTTGCGCTGAGCACAGCTTCCTTGAAGAAGAAGTTGTTGAAGCGGAGGTCAGATGCCTTTTCGGTGCGAACCTGGACGCCCGGCATCACGTTCATCACGGGAGTCGTGCCGGCAGGCGTTGCGGTAAACGTAGAACCGATACCGCCCACGGCAATACCAGTCGTAGAAGGCGTGGTAGAAAGCGGGGTGTACCACGGCTGAATGAATTCCACAGCGAGACCCGGGGTCATCAGCTTCTGGACGGAGCCGGACATTTTTGCACCGGCAAGATATTCTTTAATGCTCATAATGAGGTCCGATATTTAAAGGTTTATACGGGGGGAAAGATAGTATTTTAGAGCTTAGAACTTAGAACTTAGAGCTTAGAAATTGGTTGATAGTTAATGCTTCCCCGTCATTCTGAACGGAGAAGGCGGAAGACAACCTCGAAAGGCGAGTGTTGCAGCCATGCTTGCATGGATATAACCGAGCCGAAGAGGTTGGGGCTTGCCCCATCCAGTAAAGTCTAGTATTGAAAAAACGAGAAATAACTGGGTCCTTCGTCACGTAGTTCCTCAGGACGACGTAGAATTTTCAGTCTTTTTACATGAAATGTTTTTGATTTGAATTATCTTTAGGGTATGACTAAGTTGATTGCACATATGCTCCCCGGTGTTTTCCTCATCGTAGTGTTTTCCCTGTTGAAAGCCTACGTTATTCCTGCACACTTGACCTTTGAATCGTGGTTCGTCTACGTCAACTTTTTCGTTTGGGTCGTCTGCATAACAGTTCCGTGCGTCATCTATTACCTCCGCACCCCACCTGGAATCGATCATAAGTAGGCTGTTTTTGGTAAACTATATTTGGCGTATGTCTAAATCTTGCGCCATGGTTGTTGCCTGCATCTTTTTTTGTGCATGCAGTGATATGTCTATGTTAAAGGGCCGCTTTGATGTTCCGGTCCAGCATAATTTCATCGGTGTAGGGAAGGAACTCCCGCAAAAATCATCTGTTAGCAATGTGGCTGTTTCTGCAGTTTATGTTCAGGAAGATTCCCTGCGGATTCGCGATCTTTATAACGAAAAAGATGTAAAAGATGGTTATTCAAACCCTACTAAAATTGATTTTGTATATAAATTAAATAACTTCCCAATTATGGTGTCTTATACGTACATTTATAAGGGCGAGTTGTGTGTTGCTGGTGTTAGTGCTAGTATCGGCAGGTACTTATTCGGTCGATTTATATTTGGTGTAAACGATAAAAACTATGAAGTCGGAATGTATGGAGACCTAGGCTATGGATTTGATCAGGGCTCCTATGATTATCGTTACGATAGTGGTGGCTTATTTGGTGGTGGACCTTATGGTGACTCGACATATTCGGACAAGTATATCGGACATTATGTGACTTCATTTGGTTTGTACGCGTCTTATTATTACGGACCTTTGGGCGTGACGTATTCTCCATCGGTTTATGCCCCATGGCAACGTAGAGATCTTCCTGTAAATGCTAAGGGTAATGTTGAATCTGAAGGCGCTTACGATATCAATTTTAAGTTTCCGCAAATCGTGAGCCAATATGTAGGTTTGTCGTTTTGGATTACGGATCATTGGAAAATTTCTGGTGGCGTGACGTTCTTGACTCCCGTTGATTTTAATGATTTTGCTATGACTGGGAATACCTCGGTTGGTTTTTGGTTTTAGGGGGTGTTTATGGCTCGTTTGCTTACCTTGTTTGTTTTTCTTTGCTCGATGTTTTTTGTTGGATGTGCAAGTACGACGACTGGAATTCTCAATGTATCGACGTCATCTGATGACGATGAATTTGTGGTACAAGTCGATTCCGTTGTTAAAATTGTAAAGGGCTCTCGCAGCGAGGTAAAACTAGATACAGGTGACCACTTTGTAACAGTTTCGTTTGCCGGAAAAACTGTGGTTGATACCCTGGTCCATGTGGAGGGACGTAGCCCGGGGGACTTGTTCCTGGCTTGGATGGGGGGGGGCTGCTGTTGGTGCGGGTATTATGACATTTGCCTGGAGTAAAATTTGGTTAGTTGTTGTTCCTGTAGCTGTGGGAATATCTACGTTATTTACAACATCGCCGGGAAAAGTTCAATTGCATGCCGTAAAACAGAACGATGAATCTCCTCAATTATATCAATCGGATCGGTTGTTTTTGCATATTTGGGACTTACATCCAAATTTGGGCATTTCAGAAAAATTTGGGGTTTCAAACGTGTTGCGTCCTGATGGATTGTGCTACGATCGCAAAGTGAAAGTTGTGTGGGTACAAAGTGAGGTGAATTCTCGTATATATCCTCTGGATTTAGGGAAGGATATTGAAGTTTGTTTACTAGATGTTGATGGGGAACACCTGTCTTGTGAGTCTTCTGATAATACAATGCTTGAAAAATATCCCTGTCGATAGATAATTAAACTATATTTGGCCCATGTTTAAAATTGGCGTCATGGCTTCCGGCGGTGGAAGCAACTTCAAAGCGATTATTGATCACATTGGTTCGGGTGACCTCGAAGCTCAGTGTAAGTTCTTGATTACGAACAACGCGGGTTGTGGTGCTGTGCATCATGCCGAGGAATATGGAATCCCGGTTTACCACATCTCGGGCAAAACGCATCCGGATCAGGCGGCATTTGAAGCGGCCATGCTTGAAGTTCTCGACAAGTACGATGTGGATCTTTTGATTTTGGCGGGTTACATGAAGGCGCTCCCGCTTTGCATGCTCAAGCGCATGCCGGACCGCATTTTGAACATTCATCCGTCGCTGTTGCCGAAGTTTGGCGGTAAGGGCTTTTTTGGACATCACGTTCATGAAGCTGTGCTTGCCGCGCACGAAACGGAATCTGGCCCGACGGTGCATCTCGTGAGCGAAGAAATCGACCGCGGTCGCATTTTGGCGCAAACTAAAGTTCCTGTGATGCCGGACGATACGCCCGACACGCTTGCCGCTCGTGTGCTGGTGCAAGAACACGCTCTGTACTGGAAGACTATTCGCGACTACGCCAAGTCGCTGGGTTTGCGTTAATGTCATCCTGAGGGCTTCTTGAACCGCGTCATGTTGAGAGGCTTCGCCTGTAGCGTCATCCTGAGGGGCTTGCCCTGAAGGATCCAGTAAAGTCTTGAAATTGCGAAACAAGAAATAACTGGATTTCTCACTACGTTCGAAATGACGAATGCAAATCGCAGAAAATGACGATGAAGCGTTTCGTGTTGCCGCCCGCGTCATCCTGAGCAACGCGAAGGATCCAGTAAAGTTTTAAAATGAAATTTAAACTGCCCGCATTTTTGGAAAACATTGAATCCCCGGTAGAAGGGGAGGTGGCGCTGCGCAAGTTTGCTGCAAATCCACTTGCGTTTGGCGGTGACTTGGACTTGTTTTCTGCGAGTGCGAATGGAGCGCTTTCTGGAAACGCGACGGAAAATTCTGCAATTGTTGTGGGCATTGACGAAGTAGGCCGAGGACCGCTTGCTGGCCCTGTTGTGGCATGCGCTGCCGTGCTTAAGTCCCCCGATGCGCTCTTGACGCTGAATGATTCCAAGAAGCTTTCTCGCCCCAAGCGCGAAGCGATGTTTGATGCGGTTAAGGATGCTTGTGCTTGCTATGCGATTGCTAGCGCGAGCGTCGAAGAAATCGACGAGATGAACATTCTCGAAGCGGATTTTTTGGCCATGCGCCGTGCGTTGCAAGCGCTCGGATTCCCGGGCCTCAACGAATCCGCCCCCGAAATCCCCATCGAAGTCAAAGGCTCTTTCGCCGAAGCCGCGGCTGCCGCTCGCAACGCCATCCGCGTCATCCTGACGCCGAAGGCAGAAGACAACTCAGAAGGCGAGTGTTGCGACCATGCTTGCATGGGCATAACCGAGCCAAAGAGTTGGGGCGTAGCCCCATCCAGTGGCGGTTTACCAAAAATTCTCATTGCCGTTGACGGCAACCTCAAAATCGACAAGATGCCGCAAGACATCCAGATGCCCATCGTCAAAGGCGATGGCCGCATCGCAAGCATTTCGGCTGCCTCGATTCTTGCGAAAGTTTTTCGTGACCGCTATATGGATAAATTAGAAGAACTTTATCCGGGTTACGGCTTTGATAAGCATGCCGGTTACGGCACCAAGGCTCACCTCGATGCTATCCGCCGCCAAGGCTTTACGCCTGCACACCGCAAAAGCTTCCACCCCAAAAGCCTGTAACGCATTTGGCTGAGCGCTGTTGCTTATCGCGTCATCCAGAGGGGTATGCACCGAAGGATCCAGTAAAGTCTTGTATTGTGAATACGAAAAATGACTGGATTCCTCACTTCGTTCGGAATGACGGGCGTGAGAGTTTCTCGTACAGTGTCATCCAGAGGGCTGAACGCCCGAAGGATCCAGTGAAGTCTTGTGTTACGAAACAAAATATAACTGGTTCCTTCGCGTTGCTCAGGGTGGCGAGTGCGCGGAATGTCCAGAGTGACTGAGACGCAATCCGAGAAATGACTGGGTCCTTCGTCACTGCGTTCCTCAGGACGACGATGATGATACAAAAGAAAAGAGACTCAGCTTTCGCCAAGTCTCTTTTTCTGCGGGTGCCAGGACTCGAACCTGGAGCAGTATGAAGACCGGCCGAGCCAACATTGCGATAAGAAAGTCTTGGCTCGTCCTCTCGCCAACACGACCGGTTGATACCGGTCGCTTATGGCTCACGGCGGCTCCAGTTTCTCGTGAAAATAAAAACAGAAAAGGCTAGTCTTTCGACTAACCTTTTCTTCTGCGGGTGCCAGGACTCGAACCTGGAGCCTTTTGGTTCGTAGCCAAACGCTCTATCCAGTTGGGCTACATCCGCGTTTTGTTTTGTTGTCTTCTCTCGTTGACGGGTCCAAATATAGAATAATCGAGAATAATGTCAAGGGTAAAAGGCAAAAAAAGTGAAAAAAATTAAAAAAAGTTTTTAGAGCGTGATTTAGACCCTGTTTTTGGTCCAATTTAACTCCATATAATTGAATTGAAATTGTTCTTTAGCTATTTTTGTCCCCAAACTTTTTTAGTGTTGATGAAAATGAATAAGTTCAAAGCATTCATGAAAACTTTTGGGTCGCTCGTCAAGAAGTATGGAGCTATCGTTTGGCTGAAAATTTGGAGCGTAATAAAGATTGCGTTCGCGAATAAGGTCTTCCGATGGTTCTTTATTTTTATGTGCCCGATTATCGTGGCGTTCATTGCGGCTTTTGTCGTCTATGTCCATTATTCGCCGCAATTGCCGTCGCTCTCGCAGCTCGAACAGATCAATCCGAGGCTGGTGACCAATATTTTTGACAAGGATGGTCAAATTGCTCATGAGTATTTCGTGGAACGCCGCGAATGGACTTCGATTGACTCGATTCCTCTGGATGCAATTCATGCGGTGATGGCGACCGAAGACCGCGCTTTCTATAAGCACTGGGGTATGAACGTTTGGGCGATCCCGTCTGCTATCATCGAGAGTGCCATGTCTGGCAACAAGCTTCGTGGTGCATCAACGCTCACGCAGCAGCTCACCAAGCTCTTGTTCCTCACGCCGGAACGTTCTCTTTCCCGTAAGATCAAGGAAATGATGACGGCTATCCGCATCGAACAGACGTACACGAAGGAAGAAATTCTTGAATTCTACATGAACGAAGTTTACCTCGCTGGTGGTAACTACGGTTTCCAGGCGGCTGGCAAGTTCTATTTTGGCAAGCCTCTCGATAGCCTTTCTATCCCAGAATTTGCGGTGCTTGCTGGTATGTTGCAGCGTCCGGAAACGTACCGCCCTGACCGTCACCCAAAGAATTCTCTCCGTCGTCGTAACACGGTGCTTTTTGCCATGTACGATGCTGGTTATATCACTCGCGATGAATACCACAAGTATGTTAGCACTCCGATTGAACTTGCCAAGAAGGAAGATGTCACCGGAACGGGTCTCTATTTCTTCGAAGAAATCCGCAAGTACATGGAAAAGAAGTATGGTGAAAATTCGCTTTATGCCGATGGCGTGTCCGTCTATAGTACGATTGACCCGGATATCCAGGCCTTCCTTGATAGTGTAGCCTATGTTCAGGTCGAAAAGGTGCGTCGCCGTATCAAGTACCGTGCTACGCGTAGACTCCAGCTCACGAAAAAGTACGACATGCCCGAAGATAGCATCGTTGCTCACTTCGACAGCGTCTATACGCTTTTCAAGAAGGAATATCTTTCTGCGGATACGGTGAAGAATAGGCGTGGTCAGTTTGCCCGTTTCCCGGACAGTATCCGTTATCACCATGCCGAAGTTGCTGCTATTATCATTGAAAACGAGACGGGTGCAATCCGTGCTATGGTAGGCGGTAGTGACTTTAACAAGTCCAAGTGGAACCGCGCTGTGCAGTCTTTGCGTCAGCCGGGGTCTTCGTTCAAGCCGATTGTCTATTCGACCGCAATGGACAATGGTGCAAGCCCTTGCGACTCCGTGAACGACCAGCCGGTGACAATCCCGGATCCGGATGACAAGAACCCGAACAAGGTTTGGCGCCCGGGTAACTTCGAACACGATTTCGAAGGTATGATGACGCTCCGCCGTGCGCTCTACAAGTCCAAGAACTTGCCTGCAATTTTGACTGGCATGAAGTATGGCCTTAGCAACGTGGTGAACTATGCCCGCAAGTTTGGTATCAAACGAGCCCCGCTCCAGGCCGTGCCGAGCTTGGCTCTTGGCTCTGTGGGGGCGACTCTTATGGAAATGACTTCTGCTTACACGGTGTTCCCGAACGGCGGTAACCGCATCGAACCGTACATGATCGAATCGATTGTAGACCGCAATGGTGAAATTCTCGAAAAGAATTCAAAGGTTGAACACGAAGTGTTGCGCCCGGCATCGGCTTACTTGATGGTCGATATGCTCAAGGATGTGAACATTCGCGGTACGGCGGCTCGCGTTTGGAATTCGGGCTTCCGCCATCCGAGCGGTGGTAAGACGGGTACGACGAACGACTACACGGATACGTGGTACATCGGCTTTACCAAGCAGTACACGATGGGTGTCTGGGTGGGTTCCGATACGCCGGGGACCATGGGTGCCGGTCATACGGGTACCGAAGATGCTCTCCCGATCTGGATGGCTACGATGTCCAAGCTGCATAAGGATTTGCCGAAGCTTCCGTTCCCGGTTCCGCCTGGCGTGATTAGCCGTGGTATTTGCAACCATACAGGCCTTGTTGCCGGTGAGTTCTGCTCCGAAAAGACCTATTGCCTTTACACGGCGGGGTATGGCCCGACGGAACGTTGCGATGGAAACCACTTTGGTTCTCAGACAAAGTCTGCGGATAACGCTACTTTGTTCAGCAACAAGGGCGTCGTAGAAAATAACCGCTACGAAGCTCCGCAGCCCAAGAAAAAGAAGGGCAAGAAGGATCCGGAACCGCAGCCTAAGCGCAATACGAGAAAGATGTTCTAGAGGTGGTGAGGTCGCCGATTCACGGCTTTGAGGTGTGAGGTCGGCGCGTCGTGCCTTTGAGTCTAGGACTTAAGTTTGAAATTTGTTAGTACAAGAGCCCGCCTTTGGCGGGCTCTTGTCATGAAAAGCAGCGGCCTTGCGCCGCATTTTTTTTGTATGTCGTAACCCCGGTTTTATACTGAGGTCGTCTTTGTACATCGTCATTTTGATGCTCTCTGCTCGTCATTCTGAAGGGCGTAGCCCTGAAGAATCCCCCGAAAGGCGAGAGTCGCAGCCATGCTTGCATGGATATGACCGAGTCGAAGGGGGAGGGGCGTAGCACCATCCAGTTAAGTCTTGATTGTACAGTAACTAGATCCTTCACGTTGTTCAGGATGACGTCTAGTGGGTTCTGTGACTGGATCCTTCGTCACTGCGTTCCTCAGGATGACGTTTGAAGGGGACTTCTGGATGCTGTCATAAGGTGACCCCGCAACAAGTGCTGGGGGACAGTGAGAGTACAAAAAATCCCGACTCATTGTTGTGAGTCGGGATTTCTGTGGAGTTAGAATATGAAATTCTAGTTATTAAATGCGCTATGTTCGCGCATTTAACATTCGCACCTAGCGGTCGTAGATTACATCATGCCGCCCATGCCCATGGACGGATCCATAGCCGGAGCTGCCGGTGCCTTCTGTTCCTTCTTTTCGGTGATCACGCAGTCAGTCGTGAGAATCATCGAAGCGATGGAGGAGGCGTTCTTGAGGGCCGTGCGGGTCACCTTAGCCGGGTCGATAACACCAGCCTTGATGAGGTCTTCGTAAGTGTCGGTCTTAGCGTTGTAGCCAAAGCCGTCCTTGCCTTCCTTGACCTTGTTCACGACAACAGAGCCTTCGAGGCCAGCGTTCTGGACGATCTGGCGGAGCGGTTCTTCGATAGCGCGGCGGATAATTGCTGCACCCGTCTTCTGGTCGGCATTGTCGAACGTGAGAGCGTCGATAGCCTTTTCTGCGCGGATGAGGGCAACGCCACCACCCGGAACGATACCTTCTTCGACAGCAGCGCGGGTTGCATGCATAGCGTCGTCGACGCGGTCCTTCTTTTCCTTCATTTCAACTTCGGTAGCAGCACCGACCTTGATCACAGCGACGCCACCGGCGAGCTTTGCCAAGCGTTCCTGGAGCTTTTCGCGGTCGTAGTCGCTCGTAGTAGCTTCGATCTGCTTCTTGATCTGGCCGATACGGGCCTTGATGGAAGCGGCGTCGCCAGCACCTTCGACAATTGTGGTGTTGTCCTTCGTGATGGTGATGGACTTTGCCTTACCAAGCACTGTAACCGGAGCGTCTTCGAGCTTAGCACCCGTGTCTTCGGAAACGAGCATACCGCCTGTGAGGATTGCGATATCTTCGAGCATTGCCTTGCGACGATCGCCAAAGCCCGGAGCCTTGACTGCAGCAACCTTCAAGGTGCCGCGCATCTTGTTCACAACGAGCGTTGCGAGAGCTTCGCCATCGACGTCTTCGGCGATGATGAGGAGAGACTTGCCCTGCTTTGCAACGTGTTCGAGCATCGGGAGCAAATCCTTCATGGTAGAAATCTTCTTGTCGTACAAGAGAATGTACGGATTTTCGAGAGCGACTTCCATGCTGTCCGTGTTGGTGACGAAGTACGGAGAGAGGTAGCCACGGTCGAACTGCATACCTTCGACAACGTCGAGGACTGTTTCTGCAGTCTTGGATTCTTCGATGGTGATGACGCCATCGTTGCCGACCTTTTCCATAGCGTTGGCGAGAAGTTCGCCAATTTCCGGGTCGTTGTTGGCAGAAATCGTTGCGACCTGGGCGATGTGTTCCTTGCCGTTGATCTTGACGGCCATCTTGCCGACTTCCTTGATTACGGCTTCGACAGCAGCGTCCATACCGCGCTTGATGTCCATCGGATTTGCACCGGCAGCGACGTTCTTCAAGCCTTCGCGAGTGATTGCCTGAGCGAGAACGGTTGCAGTCGTGGTACCGTCACCAGCAGCGTCAGAAGTCTTGTTGGCGACTTCCTTGGCCATCTGTGCGCCGAGATTTTCGTATGCGTCTTCGAGTTCGACTTCCTTAGCGACAGAAACGCCGTCCTTAGTGACGTTCGGAGCACCGAAGGAGCGTGCGATCATGACGTTACGGCCCTTAGGACCGAGAGTAACCTTAACTGCATTGGCGAGCTTGTCAACGCCCTTCATGAGGGATTCGCGTGCTGCCACATCAAACTTCAATTGCTTTGCCATTTTTGATTGTCCTTTTTAAAATTTTTGATTTAGTTAGAAGTTGGAAGTAGGAAGTTAGAAGTGAATTTTTCGCGGCTTCGCCGCCCGTTTTAGATGTGCCTACGGCACCATTTTTTATCCTGTCTACTGCCTACTGTCTACTACAAAGTAGCGATAACGTCGGATTCCTTGACGATGAGGTAGTTTTCGCCATCGACGGTAACTTCGGTACCACTGTACTTGCCGTAAAGCACCACGTCGCCAACCTTGACTTCCATAGCGACGAGTTCACCCTTGTCGTTCTTGCGACCCGGACCTACGGCCACGACCTTACCTTGCATCGGCTTTTCCTTTGCATTATCCGGAATGAAGAGACCGGAAGAGGTCTTCTGTTCGGCTTCTGCCGGCTTGACAACGATTCGATCTGCTAAAGGCTTGATCATTATTTTTATCCTCTTTTGGGCTTTGCCCTTTGTTAAATTGCTTGGTCCTATTGAATTTGGTTATGTTCCAATTTGGACCGTTTTTGTTTTCGACCCTTTTAGAGCAATTTCCGTGCCAAAGTTCCAATTCTATAGAATATGTGTGAAGAATGGTGCGCGACAATTAAAAACGTTTTGTTTTGAAACTGGAACATGCGACACTTTTTTTTGATGTGTTTAAAAATGAAACTTTATCATTTTCCCCGTGAGGGAAAAAATTGAGGTGTAAGGGGCCTAATTGGAGTTGTTTTCTGATTTCAAATGATTATAAATGTGTTTTTTTGTGTATGATTTTTTTATCTTTCACCTTACGTAAGGGTGTTTGAAAGCACTAAAATGTAAAAGGGTTTTTGAATGAAAATTGTTCTTCCTGTTGCTGGAAATGGCGTTCGCCTTCGTCCGTACACGGAAAATCTTCCAAAATGTTTGCTTCCTGTTGCTGGAAAGACAATCATAGATTGGATTGTCGATGATGCTCTTTTTTTGAAACCTTCCGAGACTATTTTTATAACGGGATATAAAGCTCCAGTTGTTGATGAATTCTTGAAGCAGAAACCTGAATGGGGTGCCGTTCGTACTGTTGTTCAGTCCAATCCGCAAGGTTTAGGAGAGGCTATAAGTCTTTCTCTTCCGTATGTTAACGATGACGAACCGCTTTTAATTATTCTTGGCGATACGCTGTTCGAAGCTGACTTGTCAATTCTTAGTAAGGCTTCTGAAAATATTCTCTATACGTTCAAGGTCGAAGATCCCAAGCGTTTTGGCGTTGCCGTGACGGATGCTGATGGCCGTATTGAACGCCTTGTGGAAAAGCCGCAAGAATTCGTTTCGGACGAAGCTATAGTTGGAATTTATTACATCAAGGATGTCAAGGCCCTTAAGGAAGCCTTGAATTACCTGATGCAGAACGATATCCGCACGAAGGGCGAGTTCCAGTTGACGGATGCGCTTGAACGTATGATTCAGGGCGGTTGCAAGTTCCGTACGGCTCCGGTTCAAAAGTGGTTGGACTGCGGCCTCGTTGAAACTTTGCTTTCGACGAATGCGCATATCCTTAAACGTAATGCTGAATCGGTTCCGCAGTTCGAGGGGTCCGAAATTATAGAACCCTGCCATATCGGAAAAAATGCGGTTATCAAGAATTCCAAGGTCGGTCCTAATGTGTCGGTTGGGGATAATTGTGTGATTGAAAATGCTGAAATCAGCAACGCAATCCTTTGGGATGGTGTTAAGGTTGCTAATCAGAAGCTTGCGGGCACGGTGGTTCACGAATAATTTTTGAAAGGCCTTTGCACAAACTGTGCGACCCGTACGAATCGCATTTAAAAAGGACATCGCAGCGCGATGTCCTTTTTGCATTCCTCTAGTAACTATTAACTAATAACTATTAACTAGTTACTAGTAACTGCGCCTCCGGCGCTACTGCACGTCTACAGTGACTTTGTACATCGACTTGTCCTTGAAATTGCGGAGGGCGTCTCTCGGAGCCGTGATGACCTTGAGGTTCTTCTTGGTGATGCCCGGCTGTGCGCGTAACACCTTGAGCAAATCGGCGTTTCGCTTTGCCGCCATTTGCGGAAGAACCTTCATCATGTAGTTCTTGTCGATTTCGGCGGAATGTTCCTTGACGTAAGCCTTGAATTCCGAATCCTTGTCCTTGATTTCTTCGATGGCTCTGTAGTCGAGTTCGTTCAGTTCGGTCTTGTTGTTTTTTTGTTTGTAGAAGTCAATCTTGAGCTGCTTGACTTTGTATTCCTTAGCCGTCTTTCTCGGGTTGTAATACTGCGTGAAAATCAACATGAGGTTTTGATCTTTCTGGATCATTTCCGTCATCTTGATGGCCTTGGCGTACTGCTCGCTTGTGAACGATTCTGTGTTTGCATCAATTAGCACTTCGTCGTTCTTGCCGAGGTCAAAGCCAAGGGCGCTTGCTCCTGCCATGGCGAGGTTTCCAACGAGTCTAAACGGAGACACGGCGACCTTCACGAGCAGGTTCACGACGGTCTTCCAAATAATCTTGCCGTAGGAAAATTCTGGGTCATCGAGGTTGCCTTTAACCGGCACGTCGAATTGAATCTTGTCATCCTTATCCTTCAAAATGTAAAGGCCTATCTTCATTGGAACGGTGTATTCCGGATCGATGTCATCGACCTTGTTGCCGACGGTGATATTGTAAATGTCGATAGTGTTCTTGCTATTGAGATTGCGTTCGACAATCTTGTTATCGCTAGCGAAGGCGAGTGTTCCGGCCTTAATGGGGTAGGCCGTGTAGTGTAGCGAGTAGTTCGAGAAATGCTTGAGCGCAAGGTTCTTGACGCTGATGTAAATGTCCATCGTGTTGAGGTTGCTGAGTGCGCCGTGGTACTTGAGCGCGAGGCTTCCGCCTTCGGGGAACGAGGCTGCGACATTCACGTTGCAAGGAGTATCGTAATTGATGTTTTGGCCGGTTACGGTAATGGCGCTCACTTTATAGTTAAACGGACGGATAATGGTGTGGTCGGTTGCTGTAATGTATGTGTTTTTGACCAAAAGCTTGTTGATTTTTGCCTTGAGTTTTTTGGCCTTGGCGGGCTTTTCGTTAGCGGCTTTGGCGACTTTCGTTGTGTCACTTGCGGCTTCATTTGCAGCTTCTGCAGGTGGTTCGGCGCTGGGTTCTGCTTTGGGTTCGGCCTTGGGCGTTGCTGCAAGGTTTGCGGTTTTATCAGCCGGAGTTTCGTCCTGGGTGATGGTTGAATCCGATGCCGCGGAATCGGCACTTGTCTTGCTCTTGCTCATCGGGGTAAGGAGTATGTCAAAATTTGTCTTACTATCCTTGTACAAGTCGATGTGGGCAAATGCGCCGTCTACGATGACAGAATCGATGAGGTAAGCGTTTTCGGTCAAGTTGGCCTTGTTGATGCCTACGATAACGTTTTCGGCGCCGAGTTTGCTTCCGCTCTTTTCGGTGAGGTCAATTTTATCGAGTGTAACTTTACCCTTGACATTCGAGGAGAGAATGCTGTTGATGTTTCCGGTGATGGTGATGTTTGCTGAAAGGTAACCCGAAAAGTCTTTGTATGTGATAAAATCGTTCAGGTACGGCTTGATGCAAGCGAGTGCGAATCGATGGAGGTTCAAGTAAATGTCGAAATTGTACGTGGCCATGTTGGCATCGACTTTTACGCTCAGGTCACCACCGTCTGCGAATTTGAGGCTTACATCGACGCCAGTGGCGTTATCTTCGAGGTAGACTGCCGGAATGTTGATCGAGAAATCCTTGAGGTGGAACTTGGAGCCAATCTTTGTGTCTTGGTAAATGATGTTGCCTTTTTCGAAGATGATGTTGCGGAGGCTGAGTTTGACTGGGAGGCCGGCTGCGATTTCTGCGGCACTTTTGCCTTCGCTATCCTGAACTTTCTTTTCTTCGGGGTGCTCGGCATAATAGATGCTATCTTTCTGAGCAAGAAAATCCAGAATGTCGCTGAAGTTGAATCGTGCGCCGTGCTGTGTGGTGCGCACATAAAGCGCTTTCATGTAGATGTCGCTAATATCTAGTGTTCCCGTGATAAGTTTCAGCGGATTGATGTTTATGCTGAACTTGTCGAATGCGACAAATTTTGTCTTGTCGTCGGCTTCCATGACTGCGAGTGTATCGACATCGAGAACATAGGTGAACGGGTTCAGGCTGATATCCTTGATGGTGATGCTTCGACCAATCATTTCTTTGGAATGTTCTTCGATGTAGCTGCGGGCGATTTTTGGCCCAATGAGGAGTGCTGCAAAGTAGAGGACGACGAGTGACCCCAAAACGATGAGGGTGATTTTGACGGGCTTTTTCAATTTCATAGTTGTAATCCCCTTGGCGTCCAAAGCCATGGTTAAAATTTCAACATAAAATAAAATAGCAAAATCGTATCTTTTGGCATCTTGTTGCAAAATATTGTATGTTGTTTACCGTAATAAACAATAAGGTTGCTTTTTTTAAGATTGTCCTAGACTAAAAAAGTTATTCTTAGGTTATGGACGCGAGAATACATTATTGCCAGCCGGGTTACGCCCTTTCATCACCCAAGACTTTTTTGATAGCTTTGGGAGAGAACGCCTCTTTTGCAGAGGTGAAATTCAAAATTTTGGACGCTTCGTCAAAGTGCGTTTTTGAAGGTGCTGCTGAAAAATTTTGCCAATGCAATTATACGGGTGAATTTTTGTACAAGGGTGATTTTTCTGCGGTTCGTGCTCCGGGGCAATACCGGATTGTTCTCGAAGATTTTAATGTTACTTCGCATGTCTTTGATATTTCGAATGAATGGCTTGCGCGTGAGACGAAGGCTAATATCAAGTCGTTCTATTATCAGCGGAGTGGCGTGGAATTGCCTGCAAAATTTGCAGGGGCTTGGGCACGCCCGGCGGCGCATTTGGACGACAAATTGGAATTCCACCCGACGATGAATCGTTCCGGAATTTGGAATGCTCACGGTGGCTGGTACGATGCTGGCGATTATGGCAAGTACATTGTGAATGGTGGCGTGAGTGTTGCTACGTTGATGCTTGCTTGCGAACTGCGAAAAAATTCTGATTTTGTTGGTGGCGCCTCGTTCAAGGAATCGTTTGAACAGCCTGTGAGTTTGCTCGACGAAATCCGTTTTGAACTCGATTTTTTCTTGCGTATGCAAGATGATGATGGTGGTGTTTTTTTCAAGGTGACTCCGTATCGTTGGGATGGCTTTGTGAGCCCAACGGAATCTGATGCATCGCAAAAACGCTACATTCTCGGAAAATCGACTTCATCGACTTTGAATTTTGCGGGCGCGCTTGCGCAGGCGCATCGCGTATATGCGAATGTCGATGCTGAATTTGCAACAAAGTGCTTGAAGGCGAGTGTTCGTGCATACTTGTGGGCCGAACAAAATCCCGAAGTGGATTGGCCGCACAACACGGAAGGTAGCGGCGGCTATGGCGATCCCGATTTAGGCGATGACTTTTTCTGGGCACGTGCAATGTTGTACCGCGCACTTGTTGATCGTAATGCTGCGGGGAATGCCGTTGCAGGTGATGATGCCGCTGGTTTTGCAGTTGATAATGCCGCGGATGGAAATGCTGCGGATCTGCTCAAGCGGATTGAATCGCAAATTCCAGCGGATATGGAAGCGTATTTGCCAACATATGGATTGCAATGGCGTTCAATGCAGAATTTGGCTTGGTTTGCGCTTGCAACAATGGATTGCAAGTGGACGGAAAAAGCGCGTATGGCGTTTAAGTACACGGCCGAAGAAATCCTCAAGTTGCAAAACGAAGATCCGTATAGCCTTTCGATCCGCAAGTTTATCTGGGGTAGCAATGGCGATATTGCAAACCATGCATTGACTTTGTATTTAGCGTATGAATGGTTTGGTGATGCAAAGTATCGCATTGCCGCCATGGAGCAAATTGAATTTGTTTATGGCAAGAATCCTGTGGATGTCTGCTTTGTGACGGGCTCTGCGTGGAATTCTCCGAAGTTCCCGCACCACCGCATTAGCCATTCCGATGGGGTAGTGGAACCTGTGCCTGGGCTTGTTGTAGGTGGCATCAATATAGATCGTCAGGATGCACATCGCAATCCGCATTATCTCGGGGATGCTCCGGGAATGTCTTATGCAGATGAACAATGCTCTTTTGCCAGTAACGAAGTCGCTATTAACTGGAGTGCGCCTTTGACGGCAGCCTTGTTGTTGTCTATTTCTTCTTTGCCTTAGCGTCTTTTCCTTGAGACTTTTCTAAGGCCTTGATAGAATCTCTAACAGCTTCTTTTTCTGATTCTGTCTTTATCTTGTCTTCAATTTTCGGAAGCAATTTTTGGAAATTGACGTTTGAGCGCATTTCACGCTTGTATTCTGCGTAAGATTTGATCGGCTTGTAATAAGAGGAATCGACGGCTTCGAGCGTGTCGACGTTGAACAAGTCGATATACGACATGAATAACGCTGCCCAACTGCGGAGCCAATCCTTGCGCGATTCTCTGTTGCTGTACCAGCAAGAGGCGTTATAAGTGACATGCTTGATATCTTTGGTCAAATAAATGGGGCTGTTCCCGGAAAGCTTTTGGAAAATTCTCTTGACGCGGTATGTGGAGGCGGCATCGGTCAAAAGAAGTACCGTGTCGGCCTTGTGTTTTTTTAGCCACGGGACGATTGAATAAGCTTCGCTAATTGTTGAAGGATCGTTATGCGGAACGAGGAATACGGCTTTTTCGCTAAACGAACCCAGCTTCATAAAATCTTCGGCGTAGAATTCGGAATTGCTTCTATCGCGGTAAACGCGGCGGCCAAGGAGTAGAACGGAATCGGCTTTGCCTTCTTTTAAAAGGTTGGCTGCAAAGTCGCTGCGTTCGAGGTCTGCGGTTTGCCCGTCAAGTACAGCAACCCATTTGACGTGTTCGAACGTGTCATCTTCGACAAGCCAATGGCCGCTCTTTTCGAAGATGGTGTACGTGATGATGGCGATTGCAAGTAAAACTAGCAGCGCAATTCCTACGCTGAAATTCTTTTTCTTTCGATCGTTCTTATCGGATTTTAGAATGTTTGACAAATTTTTACCTGCTTTTTCGTTACTATTATAGAAAATAATCGTTGTTGAAAATTTAATTTACTTGATATTTGCTAGTAACTTTGAACTCTTGAAGTGTTTTCCTAACTAGCAACTTCGAACACGTAACTTACCTCTTTAATTTAACCGAATACTTGTATAAAGCGGCGTCTTCGCCATCGGAATAATATTTTTTGCGGGAATTGTATAACACAAAACCGTGCTTCTCGTAAAAGGCGCGAGCTTTGGTGTTCCCAACACGGACTTCTAAGAAACATTGATCGCCGTCCTCTGTTAGCTTGTCCAAACCCGCCTGTAATAGCTGAGTGCCAATGCCCTTGCGCTGTTCGGATTCTTTCGTGGCAATGCTCAACAGTTCGGAATCAGAACCAAGCAAGTGGAAAATCGCGTAACCCAGGAGTTCGCCATGGGAATCGACTTTGCCGCATTCGCCGTCTCCATCTTCGCAGACAACGCAGTAGGCATAATTTGCTCGAATTTCAGAAAGGAACTGCTTTTCATCCCAATCCTGAAATGCAAGTTCTCCTTGCAATTCGAGAACTTGTGGCAAGTCGGATTCTGTCATCTCGCGAATTCGCATAGTTTTTCCCTGTTTACTAACCACCAATCACTAACCACTTCCTACTTCCTACTGACTACCGTCTACTGTCTACTAAACCTTCAACTTCTCGAAGTACGAGGGCTGGATGTAGTTTGCTTCTTGAATAAGCGAAGGCTTCACGGTTTCGAAAAGCGGAGACCACATGCTAAGCGGCTTATCGGTATCGAGTGTTGTCGCGATGTTTTTCTCTGCGAATGTTGCAGAAAGAAGTTCGTCGGCGAGGGCGGCTGCATCAACAACGGCGGTCTTCACAGAACTTTCTTTGAGTCGTGCGACGACTTCTGCGGTTTCGATAAAGCTTTCTTCGTTGTTCAGACGCAAATACCAGAATCCATTGCGCGCGCGAATGACCACCGCAACAGAATCGTCGGCAGAACCAGCAAAGCAGGCGAGGGCCTGTAATGTTGTCACGCCGTAAAGGTCGCGCTTTCCGCTAAAGCAAAGCCCTTGGCAGAACGCAACACCAGTACGCAGTCCGCTGAACGAACCGGGCCCGACTGTTACCATCACGCGCTTTACGTCGTCCAGTGTTGCACCGACTTTAGCGAGCAGAGAATCCAAGCTTGCGCTCAAGACTTCGCCTTTGCCAGACGGGTCCACGATTTCCTCGTAAACCGAGTCCGCACAAAGCGCCATTGAAATTCCCTTGCGGGAGGTGTCTACTATTAAGTTATAGTTCATAGTTACTAGTTCGTAGTTACTAGAACTTAGAGCTTGGAACTTAGAGCTTAGAAGAATGGTATTAGATAACAGGTATTAGGTGCTAGTTTCTTTATAATCGCGCCGTAAGTGCCTAACTAACCTGAACCCTAAAGCCTACAACCTATAACCTATCTAAGTTCTAAGAGCGAAGCGGTCTAAGTTCTGCCAACTGCGGCAACGCCGCTAACGTTTAATCTCCAAACTCTTGTCGATAATCAAATCAATGAGCTGGCTGTATGTGATGCCAACGCAGGCGGCCTGTTGCGGCAAAAGCGACGTCGGAGTCATGCCCGGGAGTGTGTTCGTTTCAATCGCAAAGAGTTCGCCGTCCTTCGTGATGCGAACGTCTGTGCGGCTGTAGCCTGCGCCACCCAAAGCGTAGTGGGCATTTTTCACGAGTTCCTGGATGCGGGCGGTGAGTTCTGGTGCAAATTCTGCCGGCGTGACTTCCTGGCATTCGCCGTTGTACTTCGCTTCGAAGTCGAAGTATTCGCGAGTGGTCATGCGCATTTCGGTCGGCGGCAACGGCTTTTCGCCTTCGATGTAGCCGCAGCTTGCTTCGCCACCTGCAATGAATTTTTCGCAGAGCAAACGGTTTGAATCTTTGAACAAATCCTGGGCAATCTTGCCGGCTTCGTCAATGTTCTTTGCAATACCGATGCCGATAGAAGAACCGCCCAGCGGGTCCTTGATGACAAGCGGGAATCCGAGTTCGTCTGCAACATTCACGAGCGTATCGCCAGTAAAGTCGTGCTTCCAGATGACGCGGTAAGGCGGTGTGGGAATTCCGTTTGCGCGGTAAATTTCTTTCGACTTGATTTTGTCCATTGCAAGAGCAGATGCCAAAAGACCGCAACCCGTGTACGGGATGTTCCAGTTTTCGAGCATGGCTTGGATGTGGCCGTCTTCGCCCCATTTGCCGTGCAGCGCAAGGAATGCGATATCGGCAGACGGAAGTTCCGAAAGCGCCGGGGACTTCTTCTTGTTTGCGGCAGTTCCTTCAAGGCTATGGAAATAGTTCGCAGAAAAATTTGCTTTCTGGTACGGGGAAAGTTCGCGGGAAGACCAGTGCCAGGTGCCGTCCTTGTCGATGAGGACCGGGTGGATGTTATACTTTTCCGGATCCATGGCGCGGACAACGCCGGTGCCGCTAACCACTGAAACATCATGTTCTGTAGATGGACCGCCCATCAAAACCAAAACGCGTAAACGGGACATAAAAACCTCTTTAAAATCTTTGCGTTTTAATCTAGTAAATTAGTTGTTGGTTATAGGTTATTGTGTTTTTACCATGAAAGATTTCTCTATCGAGTAATCTCAAAATGGAACTAAAAAATGATAAATAAAAGATTATTTTCCTTGCCGAAATGAACTAGCAAAATCTATATTGGAAAAAATACGTGTTTAAAGGAGGACTTATGAGAGTCTTTGTTACGGGTGGTACGGGATTTATTGGTCATTACGTAGTGAAAGCTCTTTTGGAAAAGGGGCATGAGGTTGTTGTTGCCACACGCCATCCGAACAAGGTGCCTACATTGAGGGCAAATGCAAATGTTTCGTTTGTCGAAGCGGCATTGACGGATTTTGAAAAAATGGGCGAGGGCCTGGTTGGCTGTGATGCTTGCATTCATGTAGCTTTGGGTTGGGGCGATACCCCGAGTGCCATGCTCATGAACGATACACGTGCTACGGTTATTCTTTTGGAAATGTCTGCTCGTGCTGGTTGTGAAAAGTTTATCATGACAAGTAGTACGTCTGCGATGGGGCGCGTTCGTTCTGAAATGCGCGAAACGACAAGCAACATGCCGATAGATTTGTATGGTGCAACGAAGGCAGCCGGCGAAGCTTATGTGCTTGGCTTTAGTCATGGTTACGGCAGCCAGTTCCCTGAAGTCAAGATGAAGCGTAATATCATTCGTCCGGGTTATACGTTTGGCAACCCGGCGTTCCCCGATGGCTGTTCGCAGCCGGATCGCCGCTTCTTCGAAATGGCTTACGCAGTCAAGGAAAATCGTGACATCCATATCATCAAGAATGACGGAACGCAGTTTATTCATGCTTCGCAGCAGGCTCAAATTTATATGAAATTGCTGGAGTCCGATTACAATGAAGAAATTTTCCTCGGCCTCGGTTCAGAATGGATTAGCTGGAAAGAAATTGCACAGAAGATGATTGCCCTCAAGCCGGGCTGTACGTCCAAAATTGTGGAAACCGATATGGGTTGGGGCGAAGAACCGATGCTTTACGATGTCCAGAAAATCAAGGATAGCTTTGGACTTGTGTTTGATGCCCATGACTATTTGGACGATCACATCCGCTGGACATTCGAAAATGTATAATTGAATCCACGGGACATATTGCATATAAAAAAGCGTCGCTTTTGAGAGCGGCGCTTTTTGCTTATCTGTAAAATCTTTTAGCGGCAAGCAATTAAGGCTATTAATCCCAAGACCATTGCAACTTTTATAATAGACTGTGCACGATGGTAATTCTTACGGTGGGCGCTAATGATTGCTATGGCAAAACATGGAGTGAGTGTGATACCCGTGATAATGAGGAATAAAGGCGGGTAATTGAATTGGTAAATCTGGTCCATGAAATAAACGGGAATCGGAAGTGCAAGCCAGGAGAGGATTATAAGGACTCCTGCAAGTCGGCGAGATTTCTTGCCGCCGGCGATAAGCGGGAACGTCATGATGCCAGCCTTGCGGTCGCCAGTCTTGTCTTCGAGATCCTTATATATTTCGCGAGCAGTTGTGAGTAGGAAAGCAAACGGAATTGCCGGGACGATGGCCCACATGTGTTCATCTGGATAAGCGCGTCCGGAGAAGTTGAAGTAATATTGTACTGCAAAGAGTAGCGGAGTGGCGCAGAGAAAACCGACAGTCATGTTTTTGACGAGTGGAGTGCGCTTGAGCTTGCGGTTGTAGGTGATGAGCAATGCGCAGAGCCCTGCGAAGAACCACAGCGGGAATGTTAAG
Organism: Fibrobacter succinogenes; assembly: GCF_902779965.1. NCBI lineage: Bacteria > Pseudomonadati > Fibrobacterota > Fibrobacteria > Fibrobacterales > Fibrobacteraceae > Fibrobacter > Fibrobacter succinogenes. The sequence goes on from NZ_CACZDK010000001.1 coordinate 30,401, forward strand.
ATGACGGCACCCATCCAGCCGAATGTGAGGGCGTGGTCCCAATCTTTGACAATCCCCATAAATTTGACGCATTCAATAATGGTATTGGTAAGACCGCAAAGAAGCGTGAATATCGCAAGAGCTTTCCATGCCCTTCTGGCGTCTCTAATTTTTATTTCGCCAGTGACAAGCGGTCGCTCAGGGCGGTTTATCTTGTCGCTTGGTAAATCAAGAACGTCGTTCTCGATGTTGGCGAAACCGATTGCTGCTGCAAATCCCAATGCTTGTATAATAAGAATGGGGATGGAGGGGATATCGTGAAGCAAAATGTAGCCCACGATGAGTGTTGTGATAGCTATCACAATGTTGATGGGACGAACCATCTTGAATAGAGTATGTAGTGTAGATCGCATAGAGCTAATATATATAAATCGTGTTAGGAAGTAAAATTTTAAAGCATATAATTATTCTAAATACATCTATAAAAAACATAACTGTGATCTAATATCTATCTTTGGGGTATGCCTTTTTTCACTAAAAGTAATTTAGAAGATCTGAGAAAGGAAGCGGACCAGCTTTCTATTTGCGTTGAGCATTTTCTGTATGCGGCAGAACACATTCCCGAAAGCGACTGGAAAACGAAAGGTTTTTACGACAATTGCATCGAAAAATGCAATGGAAGACTCAAGGCTATCCATTTTTTAATGGAATCTATTCGCCGAGGCCGTCCGGTAACTGAAGAGGAACTGGAAGAATCTAGGGAACTCGAAGACGAAAAACTTTCTAAATTGACAAAAAATGCGAAGTAACGATTTTGATTCTCTCGAAAATGAAGATGCTCCGTTGAAGAGCGTTCGTACGTCGCGGCGCGAACACAGAAGCCGCCGTATTGACGTGATGCGGGAATTGGAATCGGGGGTGGTGGATGAACGCCCGATTAAGGAACGTTTCAGCCGCGAATTCAAAAAGGCAAAAATCAAGCGCATCAAGAATCCGGTCGAAAATATCGGTGAAGAAAATTGCGTGGAAGGCCTCGTGCTCGAAGTGCACCGCCGCACCTGCGAAGTGCGGTTAGACGAGAGAACGGAGCTTCGCTCCTACAGACTAGAGATGAAAGATTATAATCAGAATGAAAACTCTCTCTCGTCTCTCGTCTTTCCACCCCAAATCGAAGCAACCTCACTTCCTATTTCCGACTTCCTACCGTCTACTGTAACAGCCATGTACCGTGCGACGACGTCCAAGACGCTTGGGGAATTCCCTGCGGTGGGCGACCGTGTTTTGCTTGGACTTGTGAACGATGGCGATGATGAAGGCGACGGTGTCGGTTCGCAGAAGTATTGCGTTGTGCGTGTGCTCCCGCGAAAGAGCGAACTCAAGCGCCCGGGACCGCGCGATAGCTTTTACAAGCAGCAGACGCTTGCGGCCAACATCGACCAAGTTGTGATTGTCGCCAGCGTGACTCAGCCGGATTTCAACTACGGCTTCATGGACCGCTTTTTGCTTGCCGCCAACTTGAACGACTTGCCATTTGTGCTGGTGCTTACCAAAATGGACTTGCTCCCGAATGGCGAAGCTGACCTTTCAAGCGACATCCGCGACTTTATGAAAATCGTCGACAAGGTGATTCCCGTGAGCGTTAAAAGTGGCGATGGTCTTGAAGTCTTGCGCAATGAACTGGTCGGGAAGTCTTCAGTGTTTAGCGGAATGAGTGGTGTAGGCAAATCGACGCTCATTAACGAACTTGTTCCCGATGCCGAACTGCGTACGGGGGATGTCCGTGAACGCGACGGCAAAGGTCGCCATACGACGACGTCTTCGAGCTTGTTTGATTTTCCCGGTGGCGGTTACGTCATTGACACTCCGGGCATCCGAAGCATAGGCCTCATGGATTTGGAACCGGAAACGCTTGCCAAAATTTTTCCGGGATTTTTTGATGACGACCACTTTACATGCAAGTTTAGCAACTGCAAACATCTCAAGGAACCGGGTTGCGCGGTGCGTGCTGCCGTGGAATCGGGTAAAATTTCTGAAGCGCGTTATGCAAGTTACGTACGAATCTTAAATTCAGGAAAATAGTTTTATGTCAGAAAGTGTGGTGAAAATAACGCTCATCGCTTCGATCATTTTGATGGGCTATAATATTTCTGAGTTTGCGACCAGCTTTAAAACGGTCAGTGAAAAGATTAGCGAGTTCTTGAGCTTGGCTAAGGAAAATGCAGCTTCGGATAAGGATTTGCGCTTGACCAATATCGTCTCGTCTTGCTTGTTGTCTATTGGCTATGTGACTCTTGTTTATTTCTCGGATATAGTGATTTGGATTGTCGCTTTGGTAGTTCTCAAGCTGTTTTTTACACTGCTTCTTTCCGATAAGCTTTTGATTCAGGTCTTGCGCGAAGGGACTCTTTCTAAAAAGAGCTATCTCGTCTCGAAATTCGATGCACTTTTTAATGCCGTTATGGGCTTTGCTTTTGCTGTAATATTGGTACTCTAAGGTAAAAAAATGAACGTTATTTCCTCGAAATTGTTTATGCGCGTAATGGCCATCATTGCGTTTGCGCTTGTGGCTGCTACATCGTCGTTTGCTCAAGGGCTTCCCATGGGTTCGGCCAACTCTTCGACGGGGGCGTTTAATCCGCTTGGGCAACCGTCTGGCGGAAGTGCCATGAGTATGCGACTTCCTTTGATTTTGGGCGGTTCCTTTGGTATCGGTTCTGGTGCCGGAGTGGGCGATGGTCATGATGTTGGAATTTGCCAAATCAAGCCGATGATCGGGGCTTGGATTCCGGGAATTGCGTTCTTGCGTTTAGGCTATGGATTCTCGGGTTACGAAGAAACGGATAGCGAAAACCATAAGAACGAAGTTGAAACATCGGACTTTAGCGTTGATTTGGGCGCTCATCTTTTTAGCGAATTTTATGTGATGGGTTCTTATTCCAGAGTCAGTGCACTTAGTGAAAATGGTGACATCGCTTGGAATGAATGGAGTGTTGGCTTTGGCACATTCTGGATTGTTTTTTCAAGAACGTTCTTAACGCTTGATATTGGCTACCATTGGGTTCGTGAACATTATGATCCGTTCATCGATAAAAGTGTAAAGGGTGGGCGTTTCCAGATGAATCTTGGATTTGCTGTTTTTGTGTATTAGTTTGTTAAAAATATTAACGAGTTTGTGATGAAGAATGTTGCTGTTTTAGGTGGTGCTTTTGACCCAGTCCATAAAGACCACATGCGTGTGGCTAGAACTTGTCTGGATCGTGGATTTTGTGATGAAGTTTGGTTTATGCCGAGCCCCGATCGTTGGGATAAGACGCTGAATGCAAGCCCCGAAGACCGCTTTGCCATGCTCGAACTTGCATTTTCGGGGGACAAGCGATTGGTGCTTTCGGACTTGGAAATTCAGCAAGGCGATTACCGCGGTTCTTACGTTTTCTTGATGAGCCTCAAGGAAAAATTTCCGGATATCAATTTCCGCTTGCTGACCGGAGCCGACACTTACGAAGGCATTCCGCATTGGCGCGACCCGCTTAATTTTTACGGAACGAACTACAATGGTCATTTGTTGCTCCGCGATATTGAATTGATCGTGTTTGCCCGTAACGGCTACCCGCAACCGGATGTAGAACAACATAATCGTAAAGGGTATGCTCCGCTTTATTGGCTTGGGCCCGAACAGGGCTTTAACGGCGTTTATTCGAGCACGGCTATTCGCAGGGAACTTTTGCTGAATCGTAGCGTTTGTCCGCAAGGACTGGAACCCTCGGTCTATGATTATATCATCAAGCACGATTTGTACAGGGAATAAAAATGGGCAAGGCTCCATCGGACATGTTCTTTGAAAGCGAGGTGCGTCCGGAATACGAAGGGCGCCTTTTGCTTGATTCCCTCAGCGACCGCTTCACGTATCACAGCCGCGAAGACTGGATTGACCGCTTGTCGCGCGGGCTCGTGACGATTAATGGGGTTGTAGCGAATGTGGAAACGATTGCGCATCGCGGCGACAAGGTTGTGTATCACGTCGAAAATTACAGCGAGCCCGAAGTCCCGACGGATTTCGAAACCGTTTTTGAAGACGATGAATTTATTCTAGTTGCAAAGCCTGCGGGTGTTCCTGTGCACCATACGGGCCGCATTTTCTACAATACGTTTGCTGCAATTATCCGCCGTGAATTTGATTCTGAAACGGCAACTCCTATGCATCGCCTGGACCGCGATACGGGTGGACTTATCTTGTTTGCAAGGTATGGCGAAACGGCTGCTCGATTCCAGAAAAATCTCGACCGCATTTTGCTCCGCAAGTTCTACCTTGCTGTGGTGCGCGGAAAATTTCCAGAAGGTGAAGTTGAATGCCATATGCCATTGCGCGAAGATCCGGAAGACCCAATCCGCTTACGCATGCACCACCGTGAAGGTGGCAAGGAATGTTTTACGCGCTTTAAGCTCGTGCGTCATTTGGATTGCCCGGAAATTGCCCCCGAACTTTCTCTTGTCGAAGCGGAACTCATTACGGGCCGTAAGCACCAGATTCGCGCCCACCTCGCTGAGATGGGTTACCCGATTGTGGGCGACCGCTTGTACTATCGTGATGGTGAATTTTATCAGAAGCTCGCGCAGGGTGGAGAACTCACTGACGAAGACTTGAAGGTGTTGGGTGCACGAAACCAAATGCTTTTTGCATACAAGGTCGAACTCCAGCTCCCGTATTGGAACGAACCGCGCACCTTCGAAAGCCACGCGTTCCCTGCTGATATGGCTAAAGTGCTTGCGGAATAACGCGCTCTACGTGTCATCCTCCGTTAGGAGGATCCATACAGTTCTGTTTACGCTTGTATATTCTTTGAACCGAGTCAATGAGCTTGGGCCCCGCCCGCAAGAATTTTTCTTTGCTTTTTAAAGCTTTAAATATTGATTTTAAGCTAAAAATCTCGATTTTACGTTATTTTTATCAAAATTCTAAATTTTTTAGTCCAACTTCTTTGTATCTTATTGCACATGAATTTTTCATTCCTTCCTAAAGTATTGTTGTGTCTAGGGCTATCGGGCGTTTTTGCCGTGGCTCAAGAAACGGTCGAAAGCGTTCGCCGCCAAATCAAGGCGGTTGAAGCCGAAACGGCCCGCGAAAAATCAATGCACGACGCCGAAAAAAAGCGCCATGCCGAATTCGTCGAAGTCGGTCGCAAAAAAGTGCAGAACCTCTCGGCGCAGAATAAGACCTTGAAGGCCGAAATTGATTCGCTCAAGGTCGAACTCAAGAAGATTTCGAATGCGCGCGCCAAAACAAATGGCTCGATCCGTTATTTTGAAGGTCGCAAGACGAAGTACGCAGACTCGCTTGCTACCGTTATCGATTCGCTTGTGCCGTTCTTCGAATCGGATTTCCCGTACCGCACGGATGAGGCTGTCAAGAACATTCAAGAAATCGCAAGCATGCTGCACAAGGGCGTTATCGAAACGGATGATGCTTTGAACCGTACGATGGAAGTCTTTTACGACCGCATCCGCCTGGGTTACACCACCGAAGTTTGGAAGGGCTTTTTGCAGGTGGATACACGCAACGTGGCAGGAACGTATTTGCGTTACGGCGCAGTCGCTTCGATTTTCGTGAGCAACGACGGTAACGATGTCTTGTTCCTTACAAGAAATGGAGCTGGCTACGCATGGAAGAACGTTTCCGAAGACCTCACAATGCGCACCATCCTCAAGGATGTGATGAAAGTCGCCGAAGGCAAAACCGCCCCGAGACTTGTAACCATCCCAGTCTCTTTCCCGAAGGAGGCTAACTAATGATTTTTAGACGAAAGACGAAAGACGAAAGAATGTCATTTAGTAGCCCGTCATTCTCGACCGAAGGGAGGGAATCCATTATTTCTCGTAATACACTTGTGACGGGGTCCAGTGCACGTCTCCTTTTACCTCTTGTAGTAGCTGCATTTGCAATTTTTGCTCCGGCTTCTTACGCTCAGCAGAACATGACTGTCGATGCCGTCAAGAAGCGCGCCGAACTCAACAGTGCCAAGGCCGACCTCGAAGAAGCTCGCCGCAAGCGCGATATGGCAGTGGCTGCCCGCTGGAAAGACCGCGAAACGTTCAACAAGGAACGCGAACTCTTTAACGACAAGTATCAGCTCGGCAAGGAACGCGTGGACGCCTTGATGTCCGAACGCACCCGCTTGCTCGAAGACGTACGTGTGGCTCGTGAAGATTTGGCTCAGGTCAAATTGCAGGCCGAAAAGGCTCGTGCTGAATACCTCTCGCTTGCTGCTGGCCCGGAACGTTTGGAAATGCTTGCCAAGTTCCAGGAACAGGGCGTGCCGTTCAAGGTGGCTGAACGCGTCGAAGCGCAGAACAAGGTCAAGAAGGAAATGGGCCTTTACAGGGATAATCCGCTCCGCATTGCCCGTGCGATGCTCGATGTTGCTAAAAAAGAAATGAAGTTTACGCGTGAAGTTCGCACCGAAAAGGCGGATCTCATGTTCGGTAGTTCCGTTGCCGAAGGCGACCGCATGCGTTTGGGCGGCCTCTTTGCCATGCAGATGGCGAAAGTTACCGATGTGAATGGTTTCCATCCGTCGGCTTTGATGCTCCCGGTTGCAGGTGAAAAGAAGCGCGTTTATAGCTGGCAAGAAAATCTCACGCCCGAAATGCGCAAGGATGTGGCCAAGGCTTTTGCTGGCGCAAACGATTCTGCTTTCGTGATGGTGCCGGTTGATGTGCTCCTCAGTACGGAACTTTCGAGCGAACTTGCAAACCATCAGGAAACCACGTGGAAAGAAGACTTTGCCGAATTCTTCCACAACGGCGGCATCTTGATGTACCCGATTGCAACGCTCTTTATCCTCGGTATTATCATATTCCTCGTGCGCTTTGTATGGCTTATTGTGCTTGGCTTTGGTGGCCGTAGCGCTCGTGCTGCAACAAAGGCGCTCGCTGCTGGCGACGTGAAGCTTGCGACTGCAGAATCCGTGAAGGCCCGCGGCGAAGTGGGCAAGGTGCTGCGTTCCGTTTTGGGCAAGAATTTCAAGGACCGCGCAAGTGCTGAAAAGTCCCTCGAAGTCCTGTTCGCAGGTGAAGTGCCGAAGCTTGAAATGGGCCTCAGCTGGATTTCCGTGTTTGCGGCAACGGCTCCGCTCCTTGGTCTCTTGGGTACCGTTATGGGTATGATCGAACTCTTTAACGTGATTACCATGCATGGTACTAGCGACCCGAAACTTTTGGCTGGCGGTATTTCCATTGCCCTCGTGACGACGGAAGCGGGCCTTATCGTCGCTATCCCGCTGCAACTTTTGCACACGCTCCTCGTGAACATTTCGGATATGGTTCGTACCCGCATGGAAAAGACGGGCCTTGCTGTGCTCAACGCAATCTGGATTAAGGAAAAGTAATGGACGAATATTCCGTCATCGAAGCGACCATGAGCATCCTGCTGCGCGGCGGCTGGGTGTTGCTTCCGTTGTTCCTCATCGGGTGGCTTGGTTGGTTTTTGATGTTTGAACGTTACGGCTATTACTTGATGCTCAAGGGGCGTTCGACTTCGACGTTCTTCAAGGACTTGGATGCGTTTGGCGAAGAAGCTGCGTTTGCGCGATTGAAAAAGCGCCGCTTTGGGTATTTCCTTGCGTTGGTGGAAAATATTCGTGAGTACCGCAAAGACGGGCCTGTGGCGGTGCGTAATGCTATGCTTGCAACGCGCCATAATTTGGATGTAAGCCTTTCGAAATCGCTCAAGACTATTGCAACTTGTGCTTCAATTGCTCCCTTGCTTGGCCTCTTGGGAACCGTATCGGGCATGGTGCATACGTTCGAAACGATTCAAAAGTTCGGTTTTGGTAACCCGGTTTTGCTTGCGGATGGCATCTCCGAAGCTCTCCTCACGACGCAGGCGGGGCTTTTGGTGGCGTTCCCGCTGATGCTTGTTTATAACTATCTCGAAAGTCGAGTAGATTCTATTGGTGATTATGCCTGGGGCGAAGCGCTCAAGTACGAAGAACGCTGCTTTGCCAAGGAGGTTGAATGAGTTTTATTCGTAAACGCACTCGTGGCTCTGGCGGCATTGATGTTTCGCCGATGCTCGACATGGTGTTCATCCTTTTGATCTTCTTTATCGTGACCTCTACGTTTACCCGCGAAACGGGCGTGGATGTGACAAAGCCGAAGGCTAGTTCTGCAAAGGAACTCGCTAAGGAAAGCATTTTGATTGGCGTGACCCGCCAAGGAACGATCCACATCAACGAAACCCAGGTGAATCTCTCGACGCTCCAGACCGTGCTCCGCCAGATGATGGCCGAAGCGCCGGACCGTCCGGTGATTATCGTAAGCGATCGCGATGCCCCCAACGGCGTTGTCGTTGACATCCTCGACGAATGCAACCTCGCCAAAGTCCGCAAAGTTTCCATCTCCGCGAATAAGGAGGAGTGAATTTAGTAGACAGTAGACGGTAGGCAGTAGACAGTGAGTCTAACTTCCTACTTCCGACTTCTAACTTCCTACTGCTTATGCTTGATTTTTGTGCTAAATATTTCCGTTTTCCGGTGGCGTTCGTGCTCTCGTTTGTCGTGGGCGCGGTATTCTTCCTTGCAATTCCGGTCATCAATGTGTTGTTTTTTGACAAGGGCGTCAAGACGGAAAAGCCTTTGGAAACGGTAACCGAAGTCGAAGTGTTGGTGAGCGAAAAGAAGCAAGAAGTCAAGCAGAAGGTTATCCGCACGGTGACGAACCCGAATCCGTTCAAGGTCTCGGCGCACATGGGTGTTTCCCGTAGCCAGAATTTCCAAATGGACTTGTCACTGGCTCGCGGTGCCGCTGGCGATGGCGTTGCCGTAGATGCAGGCTCGATGGAAAACGTAATTTACGAAGCTGGCGAAGTGGATGAACAGGCTCAAGTGCTCCGTGAAATCCAGCCGAAATTCCCGGAACGTGCCAAGAAAATGGGCGTCTCGGGTTACGTGAAAGTATTTATTGTGATTGATGTGAACGGCGATGTGGCTCAGGCTCAGGTGCTGACGCAGGACCCGGCTGGCTATGGCTTTGATATCGAAGCGCTCAAGGCTATTCGCCAGTGGAAGTTCTCACCGGCGCAGTTACGCGGCTTCCCAGTAGCGCAGAAAGCTACAAAGGAGTTCCGTTTTGTTAAGTAATTTTAATTACAAATTTGGATCTTTTTTTAGAACGCTGTTGGTTCTGCTTAAATGCGGGCGGGGCCCCAGCTCGGAGTTGCGAAGGCCGCACGGGCCCCTCCCTGCACCCTCCCCATCCTTGGCCGACGCGAATGCGGTGATGAAATGTTTATCTCAGAAAGGAACGTCTTTAAGAGACTGTCATTCCCGACTTGATCGGGAATCTCCTGTTCCTTTTGCAAAGAAACGCTTCCGACTTCCTACAGTCTACTTCCTACTGCTCTTTTTTCTTGCACTCCCGTTGCATGCTGCTGACGATTTCTTCTTCAAGGCGAACGAACTTTACGACCAAGGGCGTTACAAGGAATCGGTGAAGTATTATCGAGCCGCAATTGACGATGGACGCTATGAACCGTTTGCGTGGTTCAACTTGGGCAATGCCCTTGTGCAGCTTGGCAAAAAAGAAGTCGCGATGGTGGCGTACAAGCGTACTGTCGAACTGCTCCCGGATTTCGTGAAGGCTTGGATGCTTCTCGGCGACCTCTATTATCTTGCTGAATCTCCGGGTGATGCCATTGCTGCCTACAACCGTGCTATTGAACTCGGGACGGAAACGGACCACATCCATTTTGCCCTTGCGGAATGTTATATGAAGGGAAGCGACTGGACGCTTGCGCAAAAGCATTTTGAACGTGCGCTGGCGCTAAACCCGGACCGCATGGATGCTTGGTACGGCCTTGCCGAAGTCTATGAAAAGCTTGGCGATTACGAATATGCGGTGAAGACGCTCAAGAATGCGCTCCAGATGACAGCGACTGCTGGCGCCGATGTGCATTACACGCTTTCGTATTACTACCGCAGCATGGATTCCACGCGACTTGCCTTGAACGAAATGGAAAACGGCATCATGATGGATCCCGAAAATGTCTCGGCTCGCCGCTATCTTGCACAGATGTACGTCAAGAATGAATCCCCGTGGATGGCGATTTTCACGCTGGAAGAAGGACTCCGCCACAAGAAAGGCATCGCTGATTTGAACCTTGATTTAGGACAAATTTACTTTACGCAAAAACGCTACGACGAAGCTTTCGAATGCTACATGAAGGCATGGCGTGCCGGTAATTCTCAAGGCCGCATCGGTGCTGAAAACGTCGGCCACATATTCTCGAACGCCGGCGATACCGAAAAAGCCGAAGCCCTCTACGCCCGCATCCGCGATAAGAAGTAACTCCAACATTGTCTTCCCGGCCTTGTGCCGTGATCACCATATTTCTCTCGCATTGTCGTCCTGACCCTGTAAGGGGAAGGATCCAGAGACATTTTTTTTGATACGATAAATTTCACATTTTGCGAAATTTGATTGGATTGTATCTAAGTCCTCAGTAATTCAACCCAAATGCCCATAGCGGAATGGTGTTGAGGAATCCGTGTTCGATATCATCCTTTACAACATAGCCTTTCTCAACAGATTCAATCTGCTTGCGCTTCTTGTTCTTGCCACCAACCTCAAAGGTCATGCCGTCTATTAAAAAATCCGATATAGGCGAAGATGCCACCCTATTGTTCACTCGCATCAACGAATAGAAAGCCGTTTCACGCAAATTACCGACATCGGGCCTCTCTCCCGATTGAGCAAAACAAAGTGTCGGGTTTGATAAATAAATCTTGTCCACCTTTTCCAAAAGAACCATTTTGTCATTGGCATGGCGCAATCTAGAAATCAGCCCCGCCTTTTCCATATAAACAAAATAATCTGCTACAGTACCACGATCGGTGTCAATGGCCCGGCCGATTTCTGAAAAATTCGGTTTAAATGGGACGCTGCGGGCTATGATGAAAAGAAGCCTTTTCAACTTTACAGAAGTCGCTACGTTCATGTTTGCGTATGTGGGAATATCGACTTCCAGAGTTTGATTCACTACATTATCCAAACGCGTATAGAAATCGTCTTCTCTAAAAAATGGATAATAGCCCATCTTGAGATAATTCATCCACAACGGAATCGGATGCGAGATGTCGGCGGGCAGGGCATACGAATTGGAAACAATTTTTGACAACGGAACAGGCTTTATGTTTGTTCCAAGCGTAAAGTTCAGATACTCACGAAAAGACATCCCTTCCAAGTTATAAATAAGGGCACGCCGGCTTAAGTCGGCCTCTGTCCCCTTCGTGATATCTAGAACAGATGAACCAGTCACAACAATATGCAAATCGGGCAAGTTGTCGTACATCATCTTGACTTCTGTGGACCAGTTCTTGTACTTGTGGACCTCGTCTATATAAAGGTACTTTCCATTCAGCTTGTGGAATTTAGAAGCAACATCGTACAGCGTGTTGTTCGTAAAGTAAATACTGTCGGCACTCAAATAGAGCGAATCTGATTCCGTTTTTGTCAACTTGATATGCTGAAGCAACAAAGTTGTCTTGCCGACTCCCCTTGATCCCGTAATGACAATCAACCTGGAACTCCACTTGATTTTATCGTGAAGATAGCGGACGAATCTCGTGTCAACTCTCGCTAGGCGGTTCGTGTATATTTCGAAAAGTGCTTCCATATTGCGGGCTCCTTTCCCCTAAAAATAAGAAAAATGCGGAATAAAAACAACACTTTTTGTAAAAAATGCGGAATGGAAACCGCGTTTTGACTGAAACTGTATATTTTTTCGTCATAAACAGATTTCAAGAATTTTCCTGTTCGCTGCTTTAGGGCTGTTGAGTTCGGATTCAATATAAGCCATGATTTCGTCCAAATCCTCGGAAGCCTTTGGCGAAAATACAACCGAAGGCTTTTAAACCTCGTATTTCTTCCGCACGTCGGCTGCGGAAAGCCAGCCTCCCTGCTCGGCGGAGCGCTCGCCATCGGCGAGAGCCTTCTGGAGTTTGAGTGCCGCAACCATACGCTCGTATTCCTTGATGTCGATAACGACATAGCGTCCCCGACCGTTCTTGGTCAGGAATACAGGGCATAAGGAACCTCCTTTCTCAAAATGCAAAATTTTAAGTAAAATTTCTAGAATGATTTTAAGAAAATGTTTTGAAAGCGGTTTTTCCGCGGAATAGGTTATATTTATGAACAAGGTTTATTGAACAAGGACAACTCCAAATGAAAAACGCTGAATATAAAACGTTCTCCAAAAAAAATGTAATAGTCTTTGTCATAGTTTTTATGGTTGCCTTGATGCTTGGCTTTCTTTTGGGCCAACTGACAAACCTCGATTCTTCAAAAAAATAAAATACAGACGCCTTCGATAAATTTATCGAGTGTGGCGGAAAATAAGATCGATTCTCTTCAAGTTCAAAAAACGGATATCCAGTGCTTTGTCGAAGCATTAATTATTTCGATTTATCCGAATACGGCTCTCCGCTTAAATAATTGTAAATCGGCACATGTTTATGTTATGGAAAATGGATTCAAAAAATTGATGGCTAAGGACAATGGCAAGGATGTTTTAGATGCTTTGACTAATTATCTGGATTCCAATGTGAATTTAGGCGATTTTGAGTTTTACATCAACATACTATTATATCAGTTGTCTCTTGAAAATGGAATAATAGGAGGTGGTTCAAAAAATTGGATCCTGTTTCCGCAAAATTTATTGATTCCTTATGAATCCATATATCCAGAAGCATATTATTATTTGGCTTTAGGTTATCTTCAGACATATTCTTCAAAAAATAATTGTAAAATTGCATTAGATTTTTACAGTGAATATCGTAGGTTGGGTGGAAATATTGAAATTAAACTTGAGGATTTTTGCAAGAATTAGAATTTTGTGGAGTAATCCATCACGAATATGGCGGTTTTTATTGAAACTGGTCTAAACAGGAAATGAACAGATGAATTTGAAAGTCCTTAAACGAACGTTCGCAGAAATAACAAAAAGCATAGGGCTCGAAACGAAATTTGGGGGCTTTGTAAAAGAGACTGAAGAAGTCATTATCGTTCTTTCATTCCAAAAATCAAATTATTCTTCTCAGGTATATTTAAACATCAAGCTATATATTCAAGGCGTCTTTGGAAAGAATTACCAGCTTTCTCGAGAAATGGTTGTCAACGATGTGGGGGATGTCTTTCGACGCGCGCCCAAAGATTACGATCAAATTTTTGATTTGGGCTCCGATTTACCTGATAATGAACGAATCGAATATTTGAAAAAGTTTATTGATGAATTTTTAAGCGGATTTATTCAACAGGCTTCAACTGTAAAAGGTATTATGTTATTGGCGGAACAGGGAGAACTGTTTTTGTTTCCTGCGGTAAAAAGTGAACTTGAAAAAATTTCCGAGCGGAATAGGTTATATTTCTAAATACGGAATTTTTTGATGAAGGTCTAAACTTATGGATTATGTGATTATGAGACCTCGCCTTGTGTGGCGACTGCTGGGCCTTGGTGGCTTGTACTGGATTATATTTAGCGATGGCTTTGCATATTTGCAAACGGAAAATGGAATTTTTCCTTATCTGGCAATTCTTGCATTTATTGCGCTTTTCTTATTTTTGGCATGTCAATATTTTGTTGTTACAAAGGAAGGGCTTCAGCGAGGTTTAACTTTTGGATACATGATAAATTTTCTTCCCAAAAAACGTATTATTCCATGGGAAGATTACGCATATATTAATGTTTGGTTCGTTTTCCCCTTTTATGAAATTGACGCTTTTAAGGGTCAACCAACGTATCGCAATTGGTGTTCTTTTTTGTTCATATCAAATTTTCTAGACCTTATAATATTCATCAACAAAGAAATTCCGCATAATAAAATGGATCCCGAATACAGAGAAAGATTTAGACAACTCGCCAAAAAGTATCGAAAACTGAAAAAAAAACACAGAATATTATATTGGATTTTGAATAATGTTTAATTCTTAAGGTCTACATGCTAAAATCTGCTCCCATAAGAATAATTCTCGGGTTTCTCTCGGCGGTAGCTTTTTTCGGCCTGTTTTATCCGTTTTTCGTTTATCTTGTGTTCGGAATATCTAGTGGCAATTTTTATTACCATTGGGATCGGTCAAAACATGTAAAATTCGATCGCGAAAATCGAGATGATATTTTTGAGGGAGGGCCGGCTAAATTAAGGGTCTGCTTTGTTGAAGGAAAGCAATGTTCTTTTTCATATGAAACGGATGAGGGGCGCGATGTGTTGGCTTTTTGCCCGGAAAATGATAAATGCTATATATCTTTATTCAAGGGTGCTTTTTCTTTTTTCCCTGAGAAAAACTATGAAGTCGGAAATAGGAATGTTACAGAAATAGATTCGTTTCGTGTAAAACTTCACGGATTTGCGACGCCTTTTTTAGAGAATCCAGGATTTTACTTTTTTGCCATGGCTTTTTTTGCTATCGCCATGGGCCTTTGTTTTCTTGGAATTAAGAACGGAATAAAAAAAGTGGACTACAGGGCGTCTCTATTTTTCTTCGTGGGGTTGGGGTTATTGATTTGGTGGGTTGTTTGTTATGCCGATTCGAAAATTCTTTTCTTGCACTTTTTTGTTCTAACAGGAATAGATGCTGCGGTAGGGGGTGTTCTTTATAGGCTGTTCAGAAAGAGGGTGTTAACAAATGATTAACCTGTTTAAAACAGCCAATTTGTCGAATGTTATTTTTTCAATCGTTTCGATAACGATGTGCTTTTTGCTGTTCCTGTTCTTGAAATCGAATGGCTTTGTTGCGGCGGATGTTTTTGATATGCAAAATGGGGAAGGGGAATCCTGATGAAGAAAAAAGCAAAGAAGGAAGCAAATAAAAACCCCTTTAGAATCATCATTGGGGTAATCTTGTTGATAAAATGGATTTGCTTTGATTGGATTATCGAACGGTTGTTCAGTAAAAGAAGCAAATATCTAATATTGAAAAATTTTGACAAGTCCTTTGAAATTTCAATTGATTTATTTAATGAGATTTGTTCATATCCAACAATTGCGTTAAAACCTCATCGATATCACTGCCATACCAAGATATACTATGGATATAAAAGATTTGCTGCAAAATCTATTTCGAAAGCCAATTTAAAATCAATGGTCGGTGCTTGGATAGAAAATCCTAATGATCCATGGAATCCACTGATAGACATCTTCAACGGGGCCCCTTCTACTTACAATCGTTTAACTATTCGCTTTGAAGACTCTGAAATTCCAAAATTCGTCAATTATTTGAAGAATACGTTTATTGCTGATTACGGTTATGTTTGTGAAGCCAGAAGTTATCAGAGCAAATGTATCTGGAATACATCGCGAGGAAGCTCTGCTTGGCAAACCGGCGACTCTAAAAAAGTTTGTGAAGGTTTCTTGAAGGATGTCTATACAGTCAATATTTTGAATTCCGCCCATGTCCAAGACTCTCTGATTAATAAAATCAAAGAAGATGAACGGATGGGTAAAATAGATTCATCCGTTGATGGATATATTATATGGAACGTTGACCCTTCGAACATTCGCTACGCCCGCCGTGTCTGCAAGAAAATGGGATTGTTGATATGAACGAGTGATATATGTTATTAATCAAAAAGATAAGCGGAGGATGGTATGATTGAAAAATATAAAGGTATGACGGTAAATGAACGACTGTATCTAAGCGGTTTAATGTGCGAATTCGATGAATTTGTCCGGACAAAAAATGTTGATGGATTGAAAAATATTCTTGATAAAGTCGAAATTACAGACGAAACTTTAAAACGTTCGATTATTGAAGGACTTGGATTAAAATATTAAATTTAGGATTAACGGATTGATTGTAATTGTGTGATAAAAAAATGAATAAGTCGGCAGTCATAAAGATTTTTCTCGGCGCCCCTGCTGTGGTCTCCTTTTTGGGTTCCTTTGTTCTCACGTTTCTTGCGCTGCTTATTCCACTGCGCCCGTATGATTGGGGTCCTCCTGATGGTCTCTCGTTGCAGCCTGATGACGATTGTGCCTGCTTTATTTTTGTGTCGTGTTTTTTAAGTACAATTCTATTGGGAATCTCTTTGATAAGTTTGAAATTCGCGAAAATTGGCATCTCCAAGAAAATGGCGACTAAAATCGTGTATATGTTTTGGATTGTAGTCACGCTGGCAAGAATGTTTTACGTACTCCCATATTATCATGGTTGATTATGAATGAAAAAGAAACTTACCCAACCCAACGGAAGTGGATCAGAATCCTTTTTCTGCTTGTGCCGTTGTGTCTTGTCGTGCTGTTGATGGCCTTCTCGAATGCTCTTTTAAACTGTTGGATGCTCTTGATTGAGCCTAATTACATCATTCCAAAAGAATCGAATATCTTCCAATTTGATGTGAACCAGATGAACGAGGGCTCCGGTGACTGGTGGATATATGGTCAAGACAATAAAAACTACTATTACTATATCGGCCACGACTCATTGCCGTATATTACTTTTTCGAATGGTGCCGCTCAAATATGTAGTGGCTTCGATAAATTGAACGTTAATACATGGTGTGGTAAAATTACCGAAGCATTCAAAAGCAGGGACACGACCGTCACCTACGCAGAACTTTTCGACGATGGGTATCACGCTCTCCTGTATCGTTCAAATTATCCTGAATTGCTGTTTTTTGTCAAGATGTCGGATTCTAGTTTGTATGAGCTGGATAGCATTGTAGATTTCTATAATGACTTTGCCGTTTACCGGACGGAAAAGGATTATATAGAAAAAGAAGGCGATGTATTTAAACAGTTGAGTGACAAAAATAGAACTAAAAAAATGATGGAATACGGAGTGATTATAAATCCTGTCATGGGTAGTTTTGCGGGGGAACTGTTTATTGTTGGAGACAACGATGTTTTTGAGCTATCGTTGTCTAGACGGTCATTCAAAAAAATAATTCGTTATCACATGGCCTTGGATATATTTGAAAAATGTAGTGACAATATGATTATGAGACTTCCGCACCGTCAAACAAGCATTTCCTCATCAGCTATTAGAGTATCTTTCCAAGATAGCAGCTTCTTTGAACTTGCTTCAAATGGCTCGTTGAACATACAAGTTGTTGACAGCAAAAGTTGCCTTAGGGTGAATGGCGAGTACAACCAGGTCCGCTACGATTACGCGGAAGGCAAAAAATGCAATGTGGGTGTTCCTTTGTGCGAACCATTCTAATAGGGCGTAACCATAATTAATCACACCCTTTTTTGCGGTCTTGCCAGACGCTTTGGTTGAACAGCTGGCCTTCGGAGAGTCCGTACTTTTCTTCGACGCCGGCCTTTGAAATGGCTGTGTCGATGTCGAGCTTGCCACGGATGGCTTGCGTGTAAATGTCGATTTTGCGGCGGACAGATTCGGGTTCTTCGTCCAAGAGTTCCAGACGGTAGCTGCTTACGTTTTGGGCGATGAGCCTTGGCAATAGCTTGAGGGCGGATTGCGGCTTGCCAACGAAAAGCGTGTTGCGGCATTCGGCATCGGATTGCAAGAAGTGGCGTTCGCCTTTGTGGTCGAGAATTTCGACTTTATGTTGTGTACAAATCTTTTTGCATTCGGGGAAGCGACGACCAGTCGTGAGGGCACGTGCGAAGGCACAGTATTCTGAATGGAACGCTGGCATGTACTGGTGCAGCGCAAGTTCGAGCTTGCTTCCATCGATGTCCTTGAGCAAATCGAAAAGTTGAGTGCTGTTGAGGTCCCACGACGGATGCAATTTTTCGAGGCCTTGAGCCAAAAGCCAATCGTATGTGGCACTGTTGGTGGCGTTCAGGCTATAGTCGCCGACCATCGGGATTCCGGAATCCTTGAGGAGCGCGAGCGAACCGAGGTTACGCACGAGTGCAAATTCCGGCATGAGCGTGAGAATTTGTTTGATGTAATGGTTCTCGCCGGGCTTGTGGATGCGGAGTGTGGCGATGCCGGCTTCGAATCCGAGCTTGTGGATGCGTTCGAGCGGTTCATCGTATTTAACGCCCCAGTCAAAATCCATGACGACCTTGTCGATGTCGAGGCCTTGCAAAGCGTTGATTTGTTCGGGACGGCGAACGAGAACAGTGATGTTCATGCGGCGGGGTGTCGCGCGGTTTTCTGTTGCGATTGCGGCGTTGTCGCTGTTGGATTTGCTCGCGATTTTAACGGTGCTGTGTAGAAATGCGCGGCCGTTTTCTGCAGAAGGTGCAAGCTCTTTCCACTGCAAGCGTTTTTCGTCAAATGCTTGTACGGCTTCTTGGCGGAGCGTACGCAAAACTTTGCCGGGGAGGAATGCGTTTGCAGGCAACTTGATTTCGAGCTTGTCGAGAACATACGCTGTTGCTGAAAGCGCGGAAAGTTCTTTCTTGGCGATGGCTTGGAGTGCGTCGGGAGCGACTTCGTTGCGTGAGGCTTCGAGAATGGCGCCTTCGACGGTGACCGCGCTATTGTCGCTTGGAGATTGCTTCGCTTCGCTCGCAATGACGTTGCTTGATGTTGCTTGTGCTGTAATCGTGAGCTTGAGCGGTTCGCCGATTTTCCCTTCGAGTGTCATGCACACGGGAATGTGCTTGGCGAAACTCTTGTCGGTAAAAGTCTTGTGGAGTTCTTTTTCGAGAGCGGGGGAGTCGTTGCGGTACGCCTTCATGCCGTAGGTGACTTTGCGCAAGTTGAATTCTCGACCGAATTCCAGACGGACTTGCCATTTTGCGGACGTCTCGGAGCGCATGTTGTTTCCGCGCGCATTTTCCCTTGCGTTCCCGGCGCATCTCGAATTATGCGAAAACATTTCCGATTTTGCGGAATGTCTCGAATTTTGCATCGCGGCACTCTCGCTGTACGAATTTCGGGCGAATGTTGACTTGTACAGTCGGCTTCCCGTTTGACGCGGCTCGGGCTCTGCCTTATATTCCTCAAATAAAATCCCGTCGCCCGGCAATAAAGTGCATGGAACAGGCTTGTCTTCAAGTTCTACAATCACGCCGTTGCGGTCTACTTGAACGACGGTTCCGATAAATTCACCGTGGTGGTTCGAGAACGATCCATCGACGAGTTCCTGGTGGTTCACGCCATCGAGCCAGCCTGTGTTGAGTCCGCGCGAGAACAAAACTTCAAGCGGTTCCAAGTCCTGCGCAGTTAGGCGATTTTTTTCCAGCGCCTTGCGGTAGGCGTGCGAAACGGCGGCCACGTATTCCGGGCTTTTTAAACGTCCTTCGACCTTGAGCGATTCCACGCCGATTTCCCTGAGTTCTTCAAGCTTTGGGAGCGCACACAGGTCTCGCGTGCTGAACAAGTAACGCGCCTTCGGGTCTTTCCATTCCTTGCCGTCCACAAAAATGCGGTAGGGGAGGCGGCAGCTTTGGGCGCACTGCCCGCGGTTTGCCGAGCGCCCGCCAAAGTTTTCGCTGGTGAGGCACTGGCCCGAATACGAAACGCAAAGCGCCCCGTGGATGAAAACTTCCAGTTCCAGGTCGGTGAGGCTCTTGATTTGCGCAATCTGCTTTGCGGAAAGTTCGCGAGCCAAGACCGCTCTTGAAAATCCGATGTCCTTGACCAAGTTCACGGCTTCGGAACTCGCGAGCGTCATTTGCGTACTCGCATGGATTTCCTGTTCTGGACTGATGGCCTTGATGAGCCTTGCAAGCCCGATGTCCTGGATGATGAACGCGTCCGGCTTTAATGCAATTAGGCGTTCCAAAAATTCCGGCAACTCCTGAATTTCACGCTCGAAGATGAGGATGTTCATTGCAAGGTACGTCTTTACGCCGCGAAGCCTTGCGTAGCGGATCATTTCTTCGACATCTTCAAATGAAAAATCTTCGGTTCGACCGCGAGCGTTCCAGTGGGGCACACCATAGTAAACCGCGTCCGCCCCGTTGTTGATGGCGGATTCCAGCATGTCGCGCGTACCGACAGGCAAAAGAAGTTCAGGATTGTTCATGTGCCCAAAAATAGAATTTATTGGGTGACTTTAAAAAAGTACGTCATGCCGACGCTTTTATTCATTAAGAAATGTTTATTACACTTCTTCTAAATTGTAGCCGAATTGCACGATGGCGCCGGAATTAGCTTCACGGAAAATACGCTGGTGGGCGAGCCCTTCTAAAATGGCGTTGTCGAGCGTGTCTTGATTTTGCGCCGCATCGCTTCCGAGCGCAATGGAGGCAACGGACTTTAAAGCCCCCTTGAACCCCTCGTGGATAACTTTGACGTAGGTATATTCTGGATCCATTTCAAGAACGGCATCGTGGATATGTTTGTCGTTGTATTCAGGATCGCTATCGAATTTAATTCCCGAAGAGGTTCGAATCGAAACGGAACCGCAATAGCCGTCTTTTTTGAATTTCAACCATTTCTGTCCGTGTTGCATAAAAACCTCGATAAGTCTTTGCAAAAAATAATTCTAATTTTGGGATATGTTCAAGAAAATCGTTGTTTTGTCGTCTTTAGTTTGCATTTCCATGTTGGGTTTTGCTGGTTGCTCTAACCAAGATGCTGAGTATAAAATTGCAACACTTACCGAAGAAAACTCCCGTCTGGCACGCCAAGTCCAAGTTCTCAAGGCTACTTTGGATTCATTGAACGCCCACAACAAGGCTGTGGATCATTCCCTCAAGTCACTTGACATGAAATAAGTGCAAAATTCTTTCAATTTTGACACATTTATGTCAATTTTGTGCTCTTGAACATTGAATTTTTTTCTAAATTTGCGTCCGTGATTGGCCCCGGTTTGTCGCCAAGGCGAAAACCAATTCTGCTTCCGACGTGAAGCCCCCGCGACCGTCAAGTCTCCGAGGAGGCGCTAGTAAGATGGTCTTTAGTTAACCCAAAATTCCAATCACCCCGCATGCAGGTTATTTTCCAGCCTGCACGTGTGGTTCAACCCTTACTTTATGAGGTGCCCGAATGGAATACATCGCTCTCGCACTTTCACTTGTTGCAGTGATTTTGTGCATTGTTATCCTGACTAAGGTGAACAAACTCCTTACCATGCTTCGTACCCCGATTTTCAAGAAGCTCACCCCGGACATGAACTTGAAGCCGTCCGCTCGTCGCCCGATCAGCGCACAGGAAATGGCTCAACGCGGTGAACGCAACAACAAGGAAAATCGTCAGAACAAGGAACGTCCGGCTAACAACAATAAGGACAATCGCAACCAGCAGGCTGCTGCTCAGGCTCCTGCAAATCGCGAACGCAACGAACAACATCAGCGTCCGGAACGTGGCCCGCGCCGCGAACGCCGTCCGGAACGCCCGCATCGTGAAGCTAACGTTGAAGCTACTGCTGCTGTCGAACAGGCTGCAGCTCCGGCCGCACCGGCTGCTGAAGCCCCGGTCGCCGAAGCTCGTCGCCCGCTCGCTCCGCGTATTCCGGTTGAAACTCCGGCTGCTCCGGCTGTCGAAGCTGCCCCGGTCGCTCCGGTTGCTGAAGCCCCGGCTGAAGCTGCCGCCGAAACCGTTTTTGATCCGTCCAAGGTCCGCTATGGCCGCCGCAACGTGATCAAGAAGGCTCCGGAACTTTCCGAAGAAGCTTAATTCTCACGAATATTGCTTTTGCAAAAAATTCCCAGTCCAAATGGATTGGGAATTTTTTTTGTGAGTTTTCGTAATGGCCATTGCAAGAAAGAATGTCGATAAATTCGCCATTGATTCTTTTGAGCGTTTTTTTTTGTCCTGGGTTTGCCAGTAGAGGTAGTCTTCCCAAGCTTTATCGGACCAAATTTTCTTCATTAGTCGTCAACCTCAATGAGTTCATGTTCGATTGTTATCATTTTTCTTTCTCGTTTGGGGTCTTCTGTTTCTTATTCATTTGTGATTTCCTTGATTTATTGTTAAAACGTTTTTGAATACAAAAGTTTCTTTCATCTTTTAAAAAAAATAAAATGTAATGTCATATTATGTCATTGTGAAAATGAAAAAATAGAATGTCATAATATGTCAGTCTGTGAATCTATATTTGAAAAAGTCCTAAACGAGGTGCTCTTTATGCAGAAAACATTTTCACAATTTCAACTCAAGCAGATTCTCTCCTCGTCCAATCCAAATGCCGAAATCGAATTGCATAAGGACGAATTTTTTGACTTTATTGATCGTTACATGGTGGGTTGCGAGCATAAGAATTTCCATTGCGAAGGCGATGTCTGGGAACATACGAAACTTGTAATCCAAAATGTCGTTGCAGAAGAACACGATTGGATAGATGTGTTGGCAGCGTTGCTTCACGATGTGGGGAAGAAAAATGCTCTAGAACGCAACGATGGCAAGAATATGCAGGGGCATGAAATTGAAGGGGCCCGCATTGCTTTTGACTGGCTTGTGAAAATGGGCTTTGACCGAGAAGCCCGAGAGCAGGTTCTTTGGATTATTCGCAATCACATGAAAGCTTTGGATTTAAAGGTCATGCATTCCAAATACAATATTTGGCAGTTGGTGAAACATCCTCTGTTTTGGCGGTTGCAACGCTTGGCTCGTGCCGATTGTAAATCGACTTTGAACGTAGATGGCAAACCGAGGGATTGTTTTGATGATTTTTTGAAACGCCCGATTGTTGCGGAGTGTCTTGAAAAAGAAATGCCTGCCGCAATTGTTGAGGCTGAGGTTTTTGCTTCGCAAAAATGGGATGATTTTCGCTTGGAAAAGGCTCTTGCATTTTGCCATAAGATGCAAATCAATGGGGGAGTTGTCTCCAAAGAAAGTTTAATTCGTGCCGCCATCAACTCTATAGGAGGTAACAATGGTTGATAACTTTAAGATTATTCGATCGATGCTCAAGTTCGAGAATCCTGGCGATTGCTATTACGTTCAGCTGCTCCGCAGGCAAAGTGACGATCCGAAAATTGGGGGCGTTTCAGACCCTGCGTATCACGGTAATATGCATAGTCGCTCTATCAAAGATTACTTTATTTCATCGCTGGAGCATTTTGACGATGTTGAAAAAGAAATCAAGACGATTTGCGAAGTATTTAATGTGCGGGCTTACATTCGCTTGAACAAGCGGACGTTCAAGGATATTTCGATGGTCATCTTCAAGCATATCACCGAAGAAATTTGTTCCGGTGAAACGTTTGCTCCGCCGCTTCATTTGGTGGCACGAGCCGCAGGCCGTGCAAATGGCGCTGGCAAATCGAAAACTTGGATTGTCGATGTGGATGCGGAGTTCGTTCCGTATAAGCAGGCGATTCGTGAAATGATCGAAAAGTGTGAGCCGTTCCAGTCGGCAAATGATATTGTAGAAATCCAGACGAAAAACGGATTTCACCTGATTGCGAAGCCTTTCAATACTTTAAGAATGGATGAGCTTTGGCAATTGTTCTGCTCTGAAAATAAAATTGATTTGCCGCGTTTCGACATCCACAAGGACAATCCGACAATTCTGTATGTGAAGTAGTTCATTACCAATATCAAAAAAACAAACCCCACCAGAGGAGGGGCTTTGCTTTGCGCGGTTTCGAATTGCGGTGCAGTTCCTATCGCGGCTTTTCAACCAGCGGTGTGCCGCATTTTTAGAACTCGATGAGTCCCTTGGCTTCGTCGGCGAGGATGACCTTTGTTGCCATGCCGACGAAAAGTCCGTGGCCGACAATACCGACAATGTGTTCCAGGTCGCGGGCGAGCTTGTCTGCATCGGCGATGGGCGGGAACTTTGCATCGGCGATGAGGTTACCGCTGTCGCTGATTACCGGACCGTCCTTGCCAGGAGCGCCCATGCGAACTTTGACTTCGCCACCGAGCTTTTTCACGCGTTCGGTCACGACGGCGATTGCACCCGGAATGATTTCGAGAGGTACGGCGAACTTGGTGCCGAGCTGCTGCACGGCCTTGCCGGAGTCTGCGATAATCACGTAGTTGTCCGTCATGGAAGCGACAATCTTTTCGAGGAGGTGTGCTGCACCGCGGCCCTTGATGAGGTTGCGGTTCGGGTCGATTTCGTCGGCGCCGTCGATAACCATGTCGAGGTGGCTGACTTCGCCCATTTCCTTGAGCGGGATGCCGAGGCTACGGCATTGGAGCGTTGTGCTCCAGCTGGTGGAGACGCCTGTCACGTGGATGCCTTCGGTCTTGATGCGTTCTGCAAGGCGGTTCACCATGTGTGCCGCCGTACTGCCAGTGCCGAGACCGACTGTCATTCCGTCCTTAATCATGTCCGCAGCACGAACGCCTGCAGCCTTCTTGAGTTCATCCATCGATGCCATTAGCGCCATCTCCTTTCGTTTGAATCAAAATTGTCGTCGCCCATGCGATTGTCGTAACTGTCGTAGTTATCGTAGCCGTCGTAATCGTCTTCGTCCGGGAATCCGGATTCCTGTTCGGTAAAGCTTGCGTCTACGATGTCTATGACTTCGACGTTAAATGTCAAATCCTTGCCCGCAAACGGGTGGTTCCCGTCCACAATCACGGTGTCTTCGAGAATTTCCTTGATGGTGTAAATGCCGTCGCACTGGTCATCATCGCCATCCAGGTTCAAGTCGTCTACAAATTCTTCAGCGGTGTCCGGCAGCTGGAATTCGCGCATGTCGTTGTCCTGGAACATTTCGAGTTCCATGCCGAGCCAAAGCTCGCCAACTTCGCGCAGTTCTTCCTTGGGCACTGTGAGGATGAGGTCCTTGCGGTATTCTCCATAACCCAAATTAGCGGGTATGTTTACGGTGAACTTTTCTCCCAAGCGGCGTCCGTTCAATGCGTCTTCGAGCCCGGGAATGATGTTGTTGTATCCGTGGATGTACACGAACGGCTGTGAGGCGGGGACTTCTTCAAGAATCCTTTTGCCTTCTCTGAGGGTGTAGGCGATGCTCACCTTCATTTTGTCTTGGATGACTACCATACGTGCCCAAATTTAGTAACTTTTACCAATTTCGCCACTTATATATTTTTGTTTTTCTAAATTGCAAGTATGCT
The DNA here is from genome assembly GCF_902779965.1 of Fibrobacter succinogenes. Taxonomy (NCBI): domain Bacteria; kingdom Pseudomonadati; phylum Fibrobacterota; class Fibrobacteria; order Fibrobacterales; family Fibrobacteraceae; genus Fibrobacter; species Fibrobacter succinogenes. The sequence continues at coordinate 55,274 of NZ_CACZDK010000001.1, forward strand.
TTACGGTATTTGTTCTGATATCCATTCCAATGCCACCGCATTTAAGGCTGTTTTGGAGTCAATGCGGGATAACGGCGTGGAACGGAAGGTGTGCCTTGGGGATATTGTGGGTTATGGTGTCGATACAGATGAATGTGTCGACTTAGTTCGTGAAAACATGGATTTTTGCTTGATCGGGAACCACGATAGCGTGGCGGTCAAGAATGAATCGAGCGAGGGGTTCAATCCTTATGCAAAACAGGCGATTGAATGGACGCAAAAGCATCTGTCCAAGGAGTCTGTTGCGTATATCCGTTCGCTCCCGTACATTCACGAAGAGAATGATATTTGTTTTGTGCATGCGTCGCCGTTGTCTCCGGCGGATTGGGTCTACGTGACCGACCTCGAAGATGCGCTGAACGCCTTTGACCATTTCTCGGAGCGTTATTGCTTTGTGGGCCATACGCATAGCCCGGTCATCATTGCGAGCCGTCCTTTGGCAATTCCGAAGATTCTCGACGAGTACGAGTACGTGATTGCAAATACGGAGCGCTTGCTAGTGAATGTCGGCAGTGTGGGGCAACCTCGTGACCGCGACCCGCGTGCCTGCTGGTGCCTGCTCGATACCGAGACCAAGTGCGTGCGACTCATCCGCGTGGAATACGATATCCGCGAGACGCAAAGCCGCATGAAAAAGCAAGGATTGCCCTCGTTCCTCATCGACCGACTATCGGTAGGGAGATAGCTATGGGGTATGAGCACGGGCTCTCTTTGAGGAATGGGATCGCTCATAAAAGTTTGCTTTGAAAATTTAAGTAGGGATTAGATGTTTAATTTACGTTTGCTCATAGCTCATACCTCAAAGGGCCGTAGGCCCGACCTCATAGCTCTATGAAATGGATTCTAGCTGTTTTTGGTCGTGCGGGCTCTCCGTTAATTGCGGAAGAGGTTGATAAGTATGTGAAGCGTTTGCGCGGTTCTGCTATGCCGCTCGAAGTGGTGGAGCTAAAGGAATCCAAGCTCGACGACCATGCCCAGGCGCTCGCTCAAGAAGCCGCTCTGTTCGAGAAAAAATTCCCGCGCAACGAATTTAAGCGCGTGATTCTCTCCGAAGAAGGCAAACTCATGGATACGGTCAAGCTTGCCGATACACTCTCGGCACGTTTCCCCGGAAATATTGTGTTCTTGATTGGCTCGGCTTACGGCATCGATGAGAACTTGAAAAAGTCCGCCGACTTGCTTTTGAGCCTTTCTCCGTTGACTTTCACTCACGACCATGCTAGGATGATTACGGCCGAGCAACTCTACCGCGTCCAGATGGTCATGCAAAACCACCCGTATCATCATAGGTAGTAGGAAGTAGGCGGTAGACAGTAGGAAGTGGTTAGTATGCAGTGGTTAGTAAATAGAATGATTCAGAACTTAGAACTTAGAACTTAGAACTTAGAACTTAGAACTTTGCTTGTCTTTCTAAGCTCTGCGAGCGAAGCTGTCTAAGTTCTGCCAACTAATAACTAATATGCTCATATCCGCGATTGTAGCTGTATCTGAAAACAATGTTATCGGGCGCGACGGGCACTTGCCGTGGCACCTTTCTCAGGACCTTAAGCGCTTCAAGGCGATTACCACGGGGCATGCGGTTGTTCTCGGTCGCAAGAATTACGAAGATATCGGCCGTCCGCTCCCGAACCGTACGAACTACGTGCTGACCCGTAACAAGGACTTTCAGGCACCGGGCTGCGTTGTCTGCTCGTCGCTCGACGGGGCTATTGAGTCCGCTCGTGCTGCCGGCGAAACGGAATGCTTTATCATCGGCGGGGCGGCGGTTTACCGCGAGGCGATGCCGCTTGTCGAAAAGCTTTATTTGACGAGAGTCTTGTCGCATGTGGATGGCGATGTTTATTTCCCGGAGTGGGGGGGATCCTTTCAAAAAGTGAGCGAAGAAGCGTTTCCGGCTGATGAAAAGAATGATTTTGCAACGATTTTCGAAGTATGGATACGAAAAAAATAAGATTCTATCGTCTTTAGAATTACTTATTATTAAGAATGATGTTATTGAGGAATGGTAAGAGACTTTTAAAACTGTTGATTGCAGTGTTTGCCACTGTAATCGTAGCTTTATTTGTCATTAGTTTTAATGGCGCCTGCCGTCATAGCTTGTCTGACAACGTCATCAAGCTTAACGACGGTTGGTCTATATCTTTTTCTGATGTTCATCTCTCGGCTTTAGAGCATGTATCGGATTTCCGAGTCCCGTCGAATATAAAACCGGGTGATACCATTATCTACGAGCGCGACATGAAGAATGATTCCATTCCTTTGCCGACGACGCTTCGTTTTCATGCTTATCATGTTGCTGTGGCTGTCTATGTCGATAGTGTTTGCTATTATCGTTATGGCTTCGAGCGTTTTAAAGAGGGAAAGCTTGTCGGTAGCGGCATCCATCTTGTGAACATGCCGGAGTTCATTGATAATCATAAAATCCGTGTGGTGACTGTTGTTACCGAAAGTGCAGCCGCAAAGTCGGTCACGTCTATTGAACTTTTACGCTCTAATAGCATGACGGATTATTTTGCCAAGAATTTCGATTCCCTTACCATTGGTATTTTCCTGATTTTCTTTGGGATGATTGCCTTTATAACAGGCTGCTGTGCCGTTGGTTTTGAAAGGGCTTATTATCGTCTTATTTTGATAGGTCTTTTTGCGAGCTTGATGGGGCTTTGGACGCTTAATTACGCAAAGTGTATTCAGGTCTTCTCCGTCAATTATGCAATGGATACGACGTTGGAATATGTTTCGCTTTATCTGGCGGCAATTCCGTTTGGACTTCTTGTTATCAACATGCGTTCCGGAAAGATCGCTAAGTGGAAGCTGAATGTTCTAAAAGGTATTGTCGTCTTTGGAGTGTTGTTCTTTGTCGTGACCACCATTTTGCATGTGACTAATGTTGCGCATTATCCGGCATTCCTGTTAGTTTATCATCTCTATATTTTGCTCTCCTTCTTGTTCATGGTATTTTTCCGTGTATTCTATGAGCGTGGAGCGGGGTTGCAAGAAAAAATTCTTACGTCTGGAACTGTTGTTTTCGTCTTGTTTGGTATTGCGGATCTGTTCCGTTATAATGTGCAGAACTTGTTCGGTTTGGAAAAGTCGTTCCTGGATGCAACGTGCTTGCCTGTGGGAACGCTCCTGTTCATTGTGCTATTGATGGTGGGCTACCTCGTTTACATGTACGGAGAATTGATGGACAAGACCGAAAAGGAAGTTCTCCGCCAGATTGCGTATAGGGATGCTTTGACAGGCATTTACAACCGTGCTAAGTGCGAACGCATTTTCGAAATCTTGAATCATGATGATAGCGATTATGCTATCGTGAGTATCGATGTGAATGGACTTAAGTATGTGAACGACACATTTGGACATTCTGCTGGCGATAAGCTCTTGTGCTCTTTTGCCGAAGTGTTCAAGGAAGCGTTCGATGGTGTTGGTACGACTATCCGTATGGGTGGTGATGAATTTGTGGCGATTATTCGCACCGAACATCTCTCGGATCTGAATAACGCGCTAAAGAAAATGGTGGCTTTGGAGAAAGATGCCAAGTTGCCGATTCCTGTTACGCTGAATGTGGCTTACGGTTACTCGGTTCGCCGTTGTGGTGATGCGGTCACGGCTATGGATGTTTACCGCATGGCCGATGCAAATATGTACGCCATGAAACTCGCCTCCAAGCAGCAGCGAATGGCGTAGGGGAAGTTACTAGTTACTAGAAAATGGCGTAGTCATCCTCGAACAAAGTGTGGGGATCCATACAGTTTTAATTTAGAACTTAGACCGCTTCGCTCTTAGAACTTAGATCTTTGGTTCGACAGGCTCACCAACCTTTAAGGTCCCTGAGCTTGCCGAAGGGCCAACTAAGTTCTACAAAAAGTTCTGCCAACTAAGTTCTACAAAACTTTTCTTTCGCACATTTTTTTGATTAGATTTTGGACTATGATTGAGTTCAATATCTTTTATAAGTTGGCGGCGGCGCTGGGTATCGGCTTTATTATCGGTATGCAGCGTGAAAATTCTTATTCCCGTAATAATTCTCGGCATCCAGCGGGTCTTTGTTCGTTTTCGATTGTGAGCCTTTGTGGCGCCTTGTCGTGCTATTTGGGCGAATTTATGGATTCGATTGTTCCCTTTGTAACGGGGCTTGTAGTAGTTGGGCTTTTGCTTGTGGCAAGCCATGTGGCGTACGGACTTTCGAATCGCGAAAATGGCGGGCCTGCGGGTGTTACGACGAGTACGGCTCTCATCATGATTTATTTCCTTGGCGCGCTTTGCTGGTTCAATCGCCTTTTGGAAGCGTGCATTCTCATGATTGTTCTGCTGTGGTTGTTGGCGGTCAAGCGGCAACTCCATGAATTTGCAAAAAAGCTTTCGTCCGAAGATATCATGGCAACGGTCAAGTTTGCGGTGATTTCTTTATTGATTTTGCCGTTCTTGCCGAATCACGCTTTTGGCCCCCCTGGGCTAGAAGTGCTGAACCCGCATACGATTTGGCTTTTTGTGGTTTTTATTTCGGGTATAGGCTTTGTGGGCTATGTGCTTATTAAGGTTGTTGGGCCGGGCAAGGGCATTTGGCTTACGGGCCTTTTAGGCGGGCTTGCTAGCAGCACCGCACTGACGCTGAATCTTGTGGGGCGCAGTCGCGATAATGAGCAGTATGCGGCCGATTTTACGCTCGGCATTGTGCTTAGCTGGTCTGTGATGTATGTGCGACTCTATTTGATTTGCGTGTTCTTGGTGCCTTCGCTTGCGATGCCCCTTTTGGCGCCATTGATTGTTCCCGTTGTGCCCGGGCTTGGGTATGCCCTGTATCTGAAAATTCGCGAGTCCAAAAATCATCTGCAAAAAACGACTGATTTTAACAATCCGTTTAAGCTCTTGCCGGCGGTCAAGTTCGGCTTGGTATTCACGGTCGTGATGTTTTTGGCGAATGCGGCTCGCGTGTATTTAGGTTCGGGCGCTCTTATCGCGTGTAGCTTTTTGGGCGGTGCTGCTGAAATGGATGCCGTGGCGTTCTCGCTTATTGATATGTGCCGAAAGGCCGCTCTTGAAAATCAAAGCTTGATTTTGGCGCTCCTGTTTGCGAGCCTTGCAAATACAATAACTAAGGGCGGAATCGTTTATTTTCTTGGGGCTAAAGCGATGCGACGCCCGATTATTCCGGCGGTTGCGCTCATTAGCGGCGTGACTGTAGTCATGATTGGGTTTTATTCGGTGGTGTAGGCTTGTTTCAGTCATATTTTTTTGTGACGATTATCCCTCTTTGTTCCCGTTTATATAATTTGAAATGGGATAATTTTTTAATGGGTGTATCATGTTGGAAAAGATGAATTTTGCATTGACGGTTGCGGGATTCGACGGCTCTGCAGGTGCTGGAATTTTGGCCGATGTCAAGGCGATGGCTCATTTTGGCGTTTATTGCGAATCCGTCTGCACGGCGCTTACGCAACAGAACGAAGATGAATTTGTGGCTCCCGGTTGGGTTATATGGGACCGTATCGAAGCTCAACTGGAAACATTGTTCAAAAAACGCACTTTCAAGTATGTAAAGATTGGGCTTGTCGAAAAAGCAAAAGTCCTTAAACGAATTGTAGAATTTATTCGTGAAAAATCTCCGGACGCGTATATCGTTTGGGATCCGATTGCAAGTGCCTCGGCGGGTTTCCATTTTTTACGCGCCGCTGAACAGAATAAGTTTATGCCTGTGATGAAGCAGATTGATTTGGTGACGCCAAATCAAGATGAATTCGGATTCTTGGGGCTCGGACTTGCGGCGTCCCGTGGAACGTTTGAACTCGGGAAAGATTTTGCCTTGCTTTTGAAGGGTGGACATTCCAAGGGCCCGGAAGCCGTTGATTTGCTTTGGGATAGGGATGGAATACAGTACAAGTTTGCAAGCCCGCGTTTGTCGGGGGGCGGAAAACACGGCACAGGTTGCCACCTGTCGTCTGCGATTTTGGCGAACCTTGCGCTTGGGCATACGCTGCCGGAATCATGCCAAATCGCGAAGGATTACCTCACTGAACTTTTGCAAAGTGGGGAAGGGCGCCTTGCCAATGATTTGTAGCGATTAAAATTAGTTTTCCCGTTTGGCTAATTAAATGAGAAGGTTGAACCTTGCTTATTTTTTGCGTTTTTCGCTTTTATGGGGTAATTTTATCATTGTCTGTTTACAGAAAATGTTCTATATTTGATGCGTAAAATTTTAAATACCTTAAAAGGAAGGTTAATCATGGCTAGAAAGAAGATTGCACTTGTTGGTGCTGGTCAAATTGGTGGTACAATGGCTCTCGTGCTCGCCCAGAAGAACCTCGGCGACGTCGTGCTTATCGACATTCCGATGACTCAGGGCATGCCGAAGGGTAAGGCTCTCGATATCATGGAAGGCCGTTCCGTCATCAACTCGTCCGTTGATCTTCAGGGTTCTACCGATTACTCCGCTATTAAGGGTGCTGACGTTGTTATCGTTACCGCCGGTTTCCCGCGTATGCCGGGCATGAGCCGTGACGACCTCCTCGACAAGAACTGCGGTGTTATTAAGACCGTTGCCGAAGCTATCAAGGAAAACGCTCCGGATGCATTCGTGATTGTTATTACGAACCCGCTCGACGCCATGGTCTATAACATGCAGAAGCAGTCTGGCCTCCCGGCTAACAAGGTTATCGGTATGGCTGGCGTGCTCGACTCTGCTCGTCTCGCTTGCTTCGTCGCTGACGAACTCGGCGTTTCCGTCGAAGACGTCAAGGCTCTCGTTATGGGCGGCCACGGCGACACGATGGTTTCCATCATGGAATGCGTCTCTGTCGGCGGTATTCCGGTTTCTCAGCTCATGAGCAAGGAAAAGTTTGCTGAACTCGCCAAGCGTACCGCTGGTGCAGGTGGCGAAATCGTGAACCTCCTCGGTCGCGGTTCTGCATTCTACAGCCCGGCAACTTCTGCTATCCACATGGCTGAAGCTTACCTCCTCGACAAGAAAAACGTGTTTTCTTGCGCAGCCATGCTCAATGGCGAATACGGCGTGAAGGGCCTCTACTGCGGCGTGCCGGTTGTCGTTGGTGCAAACGGTGTCGAAAAGATTCTCGAAGTCAAGATGAGCGCCGAAGAAAAGGCTGCTTTCGACAAGTCTGTCGAAGCTTGCAAGAAGAACGCTGAATGGGTTGACGCACACACCTAAGAATTGTCATTCCCGGCTAGACCGGGAATCACCTTCTTAACAAAACAGCCCGCGGGTAGTAAACCCGTGGGCGTTTTTGTTATGCTTTTGTTGAGCCCGTTACTGTCATGCCCGGCTTGACCGGGCATCTCCATTCTATTGCTTTACCTCAGCACGATTTTCTTCGCAAAATTCACGTTTTTCCCGTTCACTCGCACCATGTAAATTCCGGCTTTGAGTGCTGCAAGGTTAAGCGTTGTAGCGTTGTTAATGGCGCCTTTCATCACGACTTGCCCAAGAGAATTCATCACTTCGACGGTTGCGGAGGTTTTGATTCCTGAGAATCCGAGCATGCGCCCGTTCAAAATGGCCTTGACCGCAGAAGTCCCGCGAGCAACCTTGATTCCTGCACTGGAAATGCCGCATTTTTCTGGGCATGAGCCGTCTTTCGGCCCAACGGCGCAAATGTTGAATTCGTAATCGCCGGGTTCTGCCTGAATTTTGAAATGCACTCCGACAAGTTGCTTTGCTGCTGTTTCTCCGTCAAATTTAACGGCGCCATCGTACCATGAAGGCTGTTTAAAGTCAGACCATGAAACAACGACCTTGTTGCCGTCTTTTCCGTTTGGCGATAGAATGTTCGAAGCTTTTGCGGCAGGAAGTGTTACCGCGGGGAGCGCGTAATTCATTGTGGTATCGATGGCATCGCCAAGCCCGAGTTCGAGTTGTATGTCCACGTTGGAAATGTAGGTCACGCAGAGCCCGCCCCAAGCAGACGCATCGCCTGCGGCTGGTGTCGTGTTTGTTGTCGAAGTTTCGCCGACCACATTGAAACCGACTCCTGCGAATGGGGTGATTGTTGCGCTTCCTCTGTTTAAAGAGGCTGTCCCGCAATAACCTTTGCAGTAGTTGAAAAGTTCGTCGTAAAATTCTGAATAGCAATAGGGGTAATCAAGACAGGGATCTAAAGGATAGACGACTTTGGATTCACCATGATAATACCAATCATCGCCGAAAGAATACCAATAACCTTCTGTTTGTGTTGTATTGCCAAGTCCTGTTTGAATGTGTTGTTCCGCGTTTTCATCGGCCCCATTCCAAGTTTCGAAAGTTCCTGCGGCAAATGCCGTTGATGATGCTGTACAAAGAGCGATGGATAAAACGATTTGCTTGTTCATGAGATTACCTCACCACAATTCTGTTTGAGAAATTAACGGCCTTTCCTGTAACGCGGACCAGATAAATTCCAGCGTCGAGGTGGGCGAGATTGAGCGTCGAGGTCGCGCTTTCGATTGCTCCTCGTGCGATGACTTGTCCGAGGCTGTTCATGACTTCGGCAGTGGCGGTTGACTTGACGCCCGTAAAACTGAGTGTGCGACCGTTCAGAATAGCTTTAGTTGCAACATTTTCGTTTGTTCTGTGAGCAAATTTGATTCCAACTTCGGAACTTGGGATTCCGCATTTTTCTGGGCAGCTTCCGTCTTTCGGACCGATTGCACAGATGTTGAAATTGTAGCTGCCCGGCTCGGATTGTAGTTTAAATAAAATGAAGGAAAGCTGTTTTGCGGCGGTTTCTCCGTCTATTATGGGGGCGCTTGAGTGTGAAGGTATTTGTTTGAAGTCTTGCCATGCGACTCTCGCCAAGTTGCCGGTCTTGGAGGTGGGAAGCGTGGCGGTTGGATAGGAAAGCGCTTGGGCCGGTTCTGTATCGGGGCCTTCTCCGTCTAATATCTTGCCATTCGGGTTGCTAATCGGACCTGGACCTAGTTGTAGTAGCAAATCAGTGTCAGAAGTGTATGTGACACAGAGCCCGTCCCATGCAGAAGCGTCGCCTGCTGCTAGGGTGGGGTTTGAATCGGCTGTTTCTCCGACAACGGCGAAGCCAAATCCTACGAACGGTTTTTCGATTGCGGATCCTCCTTTGAGAACCGCTGTTCCGCAAAAGCCGTTGCATTCCTCAATGACTGGATCAAAAGCGTAATAAGGTGGGTCCATCGCGGCTGCCCACATAACATTAGAGCCGTCACCGTTGTTTTTGTCGGTGTAATAGAACCAGTAACCGTTTGTTTCTGTTTCGTTGCCAAGTCCTGTTTGAATGTGTTGTTCCGCGTTTTCATCGGCTCCGTTCCAGGTAACAAACGGTCCAGCGGCAAAGGCTGTTGATGATGCAATTGAAACAGAGAAAAGAGCAATTGCTTGTGTTACCAAAGAGTTTCTGTGCTTCATTTTTTTCCTCCTGCACTAATCTGTAATATAGATTTTGAATTTTGTGTTTGAAAAAAATGAGTTGAAAAAAGATGAAAAAATTACTTTATGTGTATCATATAGACCCGAGTTGTATAATAGAGAAGCGTCTATTTTCTTTTTAACTCTAAACTATTAACTCCTAACCACAAAAAAATGTGGACTTTTAATATTGGAAAGTATATATTTACCATAACTAGACTTGTTTCGAGTGTGGATGTATGGGAGAAGTCTATGGAAACAAAGGGTTTGGAGTCTTTTGTTCACTTGCCGCGTATTGTTTGGAACGCGGCTTGTTGCGCTATTTTAAGTACTGGATTTGGTTCGGCTGCTTTTGCCGCTAATCCGCTCACGACTGATTTTTATTCTGCAGATGCAGCGGCACTCGTGCATAACGATTCGCTTTTTATCTTTGCTGGCCATGATGAGCAGGGGCCGCAGGGCAATAATAATAAATCGTTCATCATGAACGACTGGCATGTGCTCGTGACCGATGATATGGAACATTATCACGATTACGGGGCGGTTCTGAGCGTCAAGACGTTCAAATGGGCGAATGCAAGCGCTTTTGCGGGCCATTGCGAATACAGGAATGGCAAGTTTTACTGGTATGTGGCCGTTCATCACGGGACTATCAAGGAAAATGGGAGTGAAGGTTTTGCGATTGGCGTTGCCGTCGCGGATCATCCGTCTGGACCATGGACGGATGCGATTGGGCAGGCGCTTATCACCGACAATACGCCGAATGACGTGAAATTGAATATTGACCCCGCAATTTTTTACGATGGTGACGATATCTGGATGTATTGGGGCTCGTGGAATGCGGGCCGCCGCGTGAAGCTCAAGGATAATATGATTGAGCTTGCAAGTACGCCCGAAGATATCAAGATCAAGGATTTTTTTGAAGCCCCGTGGATGCACTATTTCCGCGGCAATTACTACTTCAGCTATGCTTCGGGTTACCCTTCGACGACGAACTACTCCATGGCGCCGAGCCTGAACGGACCGTGGACGCAAAAAGGCGTCATCAACGATAAAATGGAAAATTCCGAGACGAATCATCAGGCGATTTTCAAGTATCTCGGGCACTGGTATTTTATGTATCACGGCGCAAATTCTCCGGGCGGTTGGACGTACCGCCGTTCCGTGAACATCGACTACCTCTATTACGATCGTGATGGCTTGATTCAGAAAATCAAGCATACGAATGGCGTGGATCCTGTCAACAATGCGCTTGTCGAAGCGGGCGGTTACCGCATGGTCGTTTCTCATAGCAATTTGGCGCTCGAAGATAAAGACGGTATTGTGGTGCAGCAGACCGCCGACGAAAAGAACGAATCGCAACTTTGGGTGCTTGCGCATGGCGATTCGGCGCGTTATTACACACTCAAAAATTTTGCAACGGGTCGCTACTATTGCCCGCCCAAGACGCTTTTGGATACGGTGAAAACTTCTGCAACGGCTTGTGAAATCCGCATCGAAAATGCTTCGACAAAGAAGGGGTACTTTTTGTTTGCGGATTACGATAGCGATTACTTGGGCGATGTGCTGAACATCTCGAAGGAAGTCGGGATGCCGGTCATCACGTGGGTTCGCACGGGAACGGACAACCAAAAAGTGCAATTTGCAAAAGCGGAACTACCGAAGCCAACAGGGATTGCGCGCGGTTCTGCGGGGGCGCTGAATGCGCAGACCATGCAACAAGTTCGTTACGATGCTAGCGCACGCGTGATTCACTTGGGTGCTGAAGCATCTTGGTTTTTGCTTGATGTGAATGGTGTTGTTGTGCGTCGTGGTTATGGTCGTGAAATCCAAGTGCGTTCCGTTCGTTCGGGAATGTACTTTGTCCGCGCTGGACAAAACACTGCAAAGGTGCTTGTAAAATGACTGCTAGCGTCTCCGTCATCCTCGAAGCGAAGCGGGGACTACTCAGAAGGCGAGTGTTGCAAAAATGAGTTTACTCATTTTTATAACCGAGCCAAGGAGTAGGGGCTTTGCCCCATCCAGTGCTTGTCTTTACTGGATTCTTCGTCACGTTGTTCCTCAGAATGACGTTGTTGTTCGTCATCCTGACACCAAAGGCGGAAGACTACTCAGAAGGTGAGTGTTGCAAAAATGAGTTCACTCATTTTTATAACCGAGCCAAGGAGTAGGGGCTTTGCCCCATCCAGTGTTGGTTTGTTAGTTTAAATTTTTAAGGAGTTTGGTATGAAGTTTTTGAATTTTACGAGTGTTATGACTCGCGCGAAACTTGTGAATTTTGCGACTGTCGCGGTGCTTGGCGCTTTTGGCGTCTCTGCGGTGTCGGCTGCCGATTGGTATGCCAAGGACAATTTGCAATCGGGTCACGACCCGAGCATGGTGCGCTTCGAGGATGGTTACGCCCTCATGAGCACGAACAACAATTTGCAATTGTGGACATCCGAAGATGCCTACACGTGGCGCGACCACAGGGCAACAGTGAGTGGAGTTCCGAAGTGGGCCTATACGTACGCGCCTAAAACCGAGGGCATCTGGGCTCCGGATATCTTTTACATGAACGGCGAATATCGCGTTTATTATTGCGTGTCGGAATTTGGCAAGCGCAATTCGGCTATCGGTTACCAAGCGACCACATCCATTGTGCCTGGCACAACGGATTATGGCTGGACGGATCATGGCCACGTTTTCCATACGGTGGCATCGGACAAGTACAATGCGATTGATGCGGATGTCGTTCGCGATACCAAAGGTAATTACTGGATGGCTTTTGGTTCGTTCGGTCTTGGAATCCAGTTGATTAAGTTGGATGCAAAGACGGGCTATCAGGCCAGTGATGACAAGACTGTCTATAACATTGCACGTCGCACAAGCAAGGCGAGCAACGGTGCCGAAGAAGGTCCGAGCTTGATTGAACATGGCGGCCAGTATTTCTTGTTTACTGCATGGGATATCTGCTGCCAGCAGGGCAACGATATTGAAAAGACGACTTACAAAACTGCTTATGGTCGTGCTGATAATGTAACCGGTCCGTACAAAGATCGTGCAGGCTACGATATGGCTAATGGCGGTGGCACAATCCTTATGGAACGCTACGGACGTTATGTCGGTCCGGGCGGCGGCGAAGCTTTCCAAGATTTGAACCGCGTGCGTTTTGTGCATCACTATTACGATCTTAACGGCGACAAGTTTAATCACATCCATATTCGCGATGTCGTGTTTACCGAGGATAACTGGGCTGAGATGGGACAGCCCTTCCTCGGACGTTATTTGAGTGCCGAAGTCGAGCATGGCGTTTTGACGCGTGCTGTTTCGGGTGACCTTGCGATTACTCGTAGCAATACAGCTTCGAACGGTGAATACCTTGCTTACATCAACACGGCGGGCTCCAAGATTCGCCTGCCGATGAACATCATGCAGGCGGGCGAGTACCTGTTGCGTTACCGCTATGCAAACGGCGGTGAAGGCGATGCTACGCACAAAGTTACTGTCAATGGCAAGTCGCAAATCGTGACGCTTCCGCCGACAGGTTCTTGGGGCACGTTCCCAGAAAAATCTATCGTGATGATTCCTGCAACGCTCAAGCGCGGTGGCAACTTCATCGAAATTGAACCGCAGCCGAATGGCTTTTTCTCGGAACTCGACCGCATCGATTTCTTGCGCGTGATTCGCGATACTATTCCTGCCAATGGCTTTGACAATGGTATCCGCGTGCGCCTCACGGACAAGGATGAATTTGCCATCAAGGACGGCGGCTACGCTATCTTCGAAAATGTTGTGGCTGATTCCATCAAGAGCGACGAAGTCTCTGTACAAGTGAAAAATGCTGCCGCAGGCAAGCTCGCCATTCGCGATGGCGCAAAGAACGGAACCGTCCTTGCTGAGTGCGACCTCTCGACGGCTAAGGCTACTGCAAACGGCTGGTCTGAAGCAAGCTGCGGAACGCTCAAAAGCAAAACGGGCCTCAAGGATTTGTATCTGACCGCATCGGGAATTTCTGGCGAAGCCATTGTCGGAAATATCGTGTTCAAGTCTAGTGCCGCATCGTCAAGCTCCGTGGTCGAAATTTCGTCGAGTTCTGCTATTGATGCTGAATCTAGCAGCAGCGCTGGTCCTGTTGCGCTTCCTATGCAACCGCGTGCATTGGTTGGGTACAACGTATCTAGACTTCAAGACGGTTACCGCGTGCAATTTGCTGAATCTGGCAACCATCGCGTTTACCTCTTGAATTCCATGGGGCAGGTTGTTTCTGCGAAAAACGTCAACGGCACCGAAGTCGAATTCCGCAATTTGCCGAAAGGCCGTTACATCGTTAAAACGATATTTTAGCACTTGTTATGAAGATCCTCGATAAGTTTATTGTCAATGATGATTATATTTTGAGATAAAGGAGGATCTTAATATGAAAAAAATTGTTGTTTGTGGTTCAATTCTGTCGCTTGTGCTTTGGGCTTGCGGTGATTCAGTGTCAAATCCCGCATTGTCTACTGCCGGAGGCTCAAGTTCTGCGATAAGTTCATCATCAGAAAGTACTACTTCTGAAAATTCCACTTCCGAAAATCCGTCTTCGGCTGCTGCGGATGAACAGGAATCATCTTCTAGCGAAACGCAAAAGTCTTCGTCGTCAAGAGGGCCCTTGTTTAGCAGCTCTAGTTGGATTGATCCGGGTTATGACGTTTGTTGCCCTGATACGCTCTATATTGAAAACGGAGACTCGACTTATCATCAACGTAAACCGAATTGTGTTTCGTATCCGCCAATGATTATGACATATCAGTGCGTACCGCCGGTTGTTGTCAATAAGGATTCTTTGAAAGCGCTAAGCAGTAGTTCTTCGGTGATGGCTAATCCGCGTGCAAAATGCATTGTTGCAACGGATATTGTAAAGTATGGGTATTCTAAATATTTGAAAAAGTTTTTCTTGCATGAAACTCAAAATGGTGATTGCCAAATTGAAATTCCCTTTGCGCAAGATTTGTGTGAGGTTGATGCTGATATATCGTTTAAGCACTCTGGAGATACTTTGTCTGTGGAATACGTCAACGTTCGTTCAGAAACAACTTGTACGTGTACGTACAATCATAAATTTGATATCCCCGCCGAATATAAAGATGTGAAATACTTTGTTCTTAATGATGCGGTGTATGAATATTCTTCAGATGATGTAGATATATTTTGGCCATAATAAATTGTTGGCGCAGGTTGCCTGCTGAAAGCTCAAGCGACTCGGCGTCTTCAGCTCATAAAAAAATAAGAAAACCGCTCGAAATGGTTAAGTCTGGCCAACATTGATGATGTTGAGGCATGACAATTCGGAGGGTGTTAAGGAGAAACGTCTCCTAACTACTTCCTATTTTTTATTATATATTTATACTGGTTTGGCAGTGTGGAAAAGCGAGGCGTTATGAAAAGATTTAACGTGGTTTTTGTACTTTCTGCACTGCTGGCGGGGCAGGCTTTTGCTGCCGACTGGTACGCCAAAGAACACCGCTGGGCCGGGCACGACCCCGACATCATCCGCTATGAGGATGGCTATGCGCTTGCTACAACGGACAACCACATGCTCATGCAGTTTTCCGAAGACGCGTTGAACTGGGAAAACGGCGAGCAGGCCATGCCGAAATTCTCGCAGTGGCTTTACAAGTACGCTCCGAACATGATTGACATTTGGGCGCCCGATATTCACTATGTCGGTGGCGAATACCGCATGTACTATTGCGGTTCCGAGATGGGTATCCGCTCGTCGGGTATGGGCTTTATGTCAAGTAAGGAAATCGACCCGACAAAACCTGGCTACGGCTGGACAGACCAAGGCGAAGTGATTCACACGGTCAAGAGCGACGCTTATAACGCCATTGACGCGGCGGTGCTGAAAGATCTTGACGGAAAAGTCTGGATGGCCTTTGGCTCTTGGGGTACGGGCATTCACATTCTCGAACTCGATGAATCGACAGGCAAGGTGAAAAACGGCGCCAAGATGAAGAACATCGCGAACCGCGGTGGCGCTGGCGTCGAAGGCGCAAGCCTCATCGAACACAATGGCAAGTACTTTCTCTTTACTGCTTGGGACAACTGCTGCAAGAAAGGTGCCGACCTTGAAAACAATTCTTACAAGACAACGGTGGGGCGTTCTAATCGCATTGATGGCGGCTATGTAGACCGCAGTGGCAAGGCTTTGCTTGATGGGGGAGGTACGATTCTCCTCAATCGTTACGGTCGCTATTACGGGCCTGCTGGTGGCGAGGCTTTCGAAGACATTAACCGCCAGCGCTTTGTGAATCACTACTACGACAAGAACGACGGCGGAAATTCCTACATCCAGGTGCGCGACATTGTGTGGTCCGAAGACAACTGGCCGGAACTCGGACAACCGTTCTTGGGCCGCTATTTGAGCGCCGAAGCGGAACACGGCATCCTCACACATGTTGATATTTCTAGCAGTTCCAAGGCTTCGAACGGAGAATTCTGCGCTTACATCAATTACGATGACAGTAAGATTCGTTTGCCGATGATTATCCCACAGGCGGGCGATTACCTTATCCGTTACCGTTACGACAACAACTGGACTGAAGACGGTGCAAACGGCAGTTCGCATTTCGTGGACATCAACGGCAAAACGCGTGAAGTGCAACTTCCGCTGACGGGTGCTTGGAGCGAATTCCCTGAAAAGTCCGTCGTGTACATCCCGACAAAGCTCAAGCGCGGTTCGAACTTCATCGAAATCACGAAGGGCAAGCATTATGCGGAACTGGACCGCCTAGATTTTTTGCGCATTATCCGCGATACGATTCCAGCGAACGGCTTTGACAACGGCATTCGCGTGCGCCTCACGGACAAGGACGAGCTTGCCATCAAGGATGGTGGCTACGCTATTTTCGAGAACGTGATTACGGATTCCATCGTGGGACTGGGAGTGAGTGTGCAAGTAAAAAATGCCGCCGGTGGAACGCTCTCGCTCCGCAAAGAAAACAAGAAGGGCAACGTGATTTCTAAATGCGAACTGCCCACCGCAGGCGACGCTTCTAAGTGGACGGATGTGAAGTGCTCGAATCTGCCGAAGTTGCAAGGTGTCCAAGATTTTTATTTGACTGCAGAAGGTTTGGGTGGCGAAACGCTCATCGGGAACATCAAGTTTGGCGAGGCCGCTGATACTTCTGTGGCTATCCGTGGTGAATCTTTCGCGCGTCTCGGCGCAAAGAACGGAATAATCTTCGATCGTCCGAACGCTCTGGTTCTCCTTTCGGAAGAATCTTCTTGGTTGCTGTTTGACATGAACGGAGTTATTCTCAACCGTGGCTACGGCCGCGAAATACACTTGAATTCCTTGCCTCGGGGCGTTTACCTAGTGCGTTCTGGCAACCGTGAATTTCGCATAACTAAATAAGTTTGGGGAACTTGTATTTGCTTAAAAATGTGCTTTTTTATACGATAAGGCGCATTTTTAGACATATTTTTGTTGAAATGTGATTTTTATATTCTTTTTTTTACAAAAAAAAATATATTTGATTGTAAAACAAATTTTCCCCAAAGGGAGTTTTTTATGAAAAAATTGACTTTTTGGAAATTCTCGGCAACAGTAGCATTCCTGTGTTCTTTGGGTGCTTGCTCTAATTCGTCTGCTCCGGATGAGCTAGACGATGGATCCTCGATGACTCCTACTTCGGCTTCCTCTACAAAATCGTCCTCTTCTGGGGCGACTAAGACCAAGTCCAGTGCTTCTAACGCAAACCAGGCCGCTTGTGATGCACTTAAGGAAGTTCTTGCTGCTCCGTCGGGCTTTAGCATCGAGAAGGTGACGGATTCTTCTTGGACTCTTTCATGGGATTATACTCGCAATGATAATCGTCCCGAAGAGGGTTTTGAAATTCAAGTTCTCGACATGGATGCAGAATCTCCTGAATGGGAACACGAAGGAAACTCCAATGCCGATGTGACCATCTATAAGTTAGAGGGTTCCAAAAAGGCTGGTAAGTATTATCGCGTGGCTGCATTCGATAAATGCGCTACATCCAAAGAAAGTAACCGTATGCAAATCAAGTCTAATGGTTACGGCGATACAGAAACGACCACTCCCAAAACGGATATCCCGACTGATGTAGCAATCGCTCGTGTTGCTCCGAGCGTCTGGGAACTGAGCTGGAAATACAAAGAAACCAATGATGATCCGAATAGAAAGTTTGTTATCCAGACTTCTAAGCTAAAAGATTTTAAGTGGACTGGCATCAAGAATAGTGATGGCAAGGACATGGTTCTTGATGGCAATGTGCGCCACTACTACATCCAGGGCCGCGATAAGATTGAAACTTATTATCGTATGGCTGTTGTTAATAGCGGTGATACGTCTGCCTTTACCGAAGCTGTTCAGTTGACACCGGATATAGCTTATCGTGATTATATGGCGCTCAATGTTCCTACGGTATCGAGTAAGTTTACGTATCTCTATACTATCGGTATCGAATCGAATAATGATACTAC
Organism: Fibrobacter succinogenes; assembly: GCF_902779965.1. Lineage (NCBI taxonomy): Bacteria > Pseudomonadati > Fibrobacterota > Fibrobacteria > Fibrobacterales > Fibrobacteraceae > Fibrobacter > Fibrobacter succinogenes. Next base: position 73,155 of record NZ_CACZDK010000001.1, read on the forward strand.
AACAAAGTATGATGAAACGGTAACTCAGGTTATTGCGTCCTTTACAATTGAAGGGATTAGCAAGTATATTGTTGAATCCGAGTATACGGATACTGCATATTATGAAGTTCGCTGGTTTAATTCACTAGAACATTTCAATTATTATAAGGGTAATTGCGAAGGAAAGAAAAAGTCCGATAAATGCGATAGCTGCTATTGGAGTGAAACTTTCCCGTACCAAGAACCGTCTATCTCTAAACGTTTTGATGTATATGATGATTTCGCTGATGCCGCAAGAAAGACTAGCGTTATTAGTAATTGCGCCGCGCAAACGGGTTATTCTGCGGCAAATCATCCGAAGCTTTATGATTCTAGTACACCTGCGGATGAATGGGATCATATTTTACAAAATGAATATAATATGGCGTTGTGCCTTCGCTCTTATCTTAGTGGTATTTGCGGATATTATGCTCAATTCCGCATTGTATGGAAAGACAAAACGAATGGAAAGGGTAAGGGTGAAACTGATTGGAGCGAATGGACCGCACCGATGAGTCTTGATGGAGCTGAAGTTTGCTCTAGTAAATAATTGAGTATCGATAGTTTATCTTAAATCCAAAAACGCCGTTGCCAAGTGCAGCGGCGTTTTGCTATGGTCGAAAAAAAAATCGCTACTTCAAGAATGCAAAGAAAACAGCAGCGATAATAAACAAGAATGCAACAATGTGATTCCACTGGAGCGTTTCCGTATGGAATACCGTCACGGCGATTGTCGTAAAGACCGTCAAGGAAATAGCTTCTTGGATGATTTTCAACTGCATCAAGCTGAATGGCCCGCCGTTGATGCGGCTGCCAATGCTGTTGGCGGGAATCATAAAGCAGTATTCAAGGAAGGCGAGCCCCCAAGAGGCGAGGATGACGAGAATCAGCGGCCAGTCGGTGCTGATGTGCATTTCTTTGAGCTTGAGGTTGCCGTACCAAGCGAAAGTCATGAAAATGTTGGAACAGCAGAGGAGGAGAATTGTAAAAATACCAGCTTTCATTTTTAGGTAATAGGGGTTTGGTTTTAGGAGAATTAGTAGGAAGTTGTCGGTAGGAAGTCGGAAGTTTGATAATCGCGGCATGGTTCGGCAAGCTCACCAACCTAGTCAGGTCCCTGAGCCTGTCGAAGGGCAGCCTACTGTTTACTGTCTACTTCATTCGACGCAGTCTATACGGCCTTCCTGTAGTCATTTGGTATGCCAAGCGCTTACGCACTTCTTCGAGATACTTGATGTAATTCTCGCTTTGGTAGTCGCGATACGTCCAATCAAAAGCGTGGAAATGCCCATCCTGGAAGTATAACGTTGGCTCCACGAAAATTCCGCGCTGCATATAAACGCGCTGGCGCTGGTCCTTGGTCGTTGCCAAAAAGAACTGCCCGAGAGTCATGTAGCCCGGATCAAGATTTACAGGGCGCAGTCCCGGAGTGCCGTTTTCTTTAGCGATTTCGAGCTCGATGTCGTTGGTCCAAAGTTTGATATCGACAATTGTTTCGCGATCCACGAGCTGCTCGTAGCTAAAGAATGCTCGCACCGGAGCTTCGCCGATTTCCTCTTTGTAGTAATTGGTGAACGTAAATGGAAACGGTTCCAAGTTCAGGTCTTCTTCGCCGAAACGGGCTTTGAGAATACCGCGAACCGCATTCACGGCTTCGGCATCTTTCGCGAGAATGCCCACGATAATTTTCACTTTGGCAGGAGTTCTAATTTCACCCATGGACGCAAATTTAGAAAAAGTGCTCAGGGCGACGCGTCATTCTCCGAAGGAGAATCCATTATTTCTAGTGGCCGACGCTTCTTTTTTTGTATTTTTAACGATATGATGAAAAATAGAACGCTTTGTGCATTAGCTGTTATTCTCTCGTCTCTAGTCTGTACATTCTCTTCTAATGTTTACGCTGAGGCTCCGCGGGTTGTGCCGACGATTCTTGATTCGATTCCGCATGAATCTTCGCATTTTACGCAAGGCCTTTCGTTCGATGGCAAGGAACTGATTGAAACGACTGGCTTGTATGGAAAATCGGGGTTGTACCGCCGCACGCTGGACGGAAAAATTCTCGATTCAGCGCGACTCGAAGAACGCTATTTTGGTGAAGGTTCCGTAAAATTAGGAGATGAAATTTATTACCTGACCTGGAAATCGCACAAGGCTTTTATTTTCAAGAGCAAGCCGTTTAAAAAGAAAGGCGAGTTTCGCATTCCGACAGAAGGCTGGGGACTTACGCTTTGGCGTGACCAGCTTTTGATGAGTAATGGCACCGATGAACTTTTGCAAATTGCGCCGGGCAGCTTTGAAGTGACCGGAAACATTAAAGTTCGCGATGGTCGCTATTCGATTAAACTTTTGAACGAACTTGAAGTTGTCGGAAATATTTTGTATGCGAATATTTGGCAGACGGATTTGATTGCCGAAATTGAACTCCCGAGCGGGAAGGTGTTGCGCTATATTGACTTCTCGAAAAAAGCGGGGGAGATTCGTGACCGATTCCCCGGCGTAGATGTTCTGAACGGCATCGCCTACGATGGCAAAGATTTTTGGATTACAGGCAAGCTCTGGCCGCAGATTTATAAAGTCAAGTTCTAAAAACCGCGTTCTTCCCACTTGGCGTTATTGCCGATGTTGCGGATTAAGCGGAAACCGCCATTCATAACAGAACCAACTTTCCAGTACCCATAATTTATTTTTTTCCAATAAGGGAAAAAGTCGGCTTTGCCAAATTTGTGATTTAGTGAAACTCGATATTCTCCACCCTTTAGACAGGAAGGTAGTGACGATTTAAATGAAAAAGGATTCTTTTCTTCAAATAGCACATATTCTCGTACTAAGCCAAACATGTCGTGTAGGCCAAAACCATTCGGTATCTGCTGACCAACGGGTTCCGATAAATGCAATTCTTTTACATTATTGGGTCTAACACTATTAAATTTTGCGTATTTCAGGGCTTCTTCAAAAGTTGCTGACGTATCACCCCAAGGTGCTTTATTTTTTTTATCGCCACCACGTGCAAGCATCATCCATTCATCATAAAAAGGAATTCGGTAACCATTAGAGGAATAGTCAACAGAAACCTGTATATACTCGTCATTATGTATCGTAAAATCCCAATATTTTATTACATATTTACCTTTTGATATGATTGTCTCTGCATTTTCACTAGTTTTTGAAAAAATGTAGCAAGGCTTTAAGTTCTCGCGGATACTGCGAGCGTTCGCATATTTCAGAGCTTGGTATAGAGAAATCATATTTGCCGCTGTATCGTGAATCGCACAATTTTGGTTACGAATGCTAGTCTTTTTTCTATTTACCCAATCTTTATGGGCGATTTTTATCGGTAACGATTCATGATATGATGAGTTTTCCGGAATACTATCCCACATCAATTGTGTAAATTCACAATTTGTTATAGGATATTTATCAACTAAATATGTACCCGTAACAGACACAAGCCTTTCTGGATCTTCGCTCTTGAAAAGTTCGGAAATTTTTTCCCAATCCTTGCTGTATTTGTTAAAACCTAGCAGAACTTCTTCATTTTTGAAATCCAAATATTTCATCCCGACAGCTAAATTAATTTTATGGGAAATCTTCACATCCGAGAAATACACATTAAGCGTTTCAACCCCAATAAGAGTCGACGTTTGGAATGCTAGGCACGAATCGCTAGATATAATCGCTTTTAAGGAAGTTTCCCACGCGACAACAGGCTCGTCAACACAAATTTTAACGATTTCGTTTTTTTCTACTTCGAGCCAGTTTTCTTTGTCCAAAGTATCGCGGCTTACATTAAATGTTCTTTGAATTTTATCTTCTGGAATCTTTTCCAGATTCTTTCTCGGCTTGACGCCTTCAACCGGCTTTTTCACCAAAATTGAACCATGAAATCTTTTTGCAAGCGCAACAAGCTTTGAATACTCCAAGCTGTCCTTATACGCACCGCGGCTTTCTCCGTGCTTGTCATAATAGAGTTGAGCATTCGCAAGCGCAAAGTACATCGTTAGGAATAACAAAATCTTTTTCATACAATTGAATATACAAAAAGAACACCGAGATAGCTCGGTTTTGCATTTGTCATTTGGATTTTACTTCTGTCCATTTTGCGTTATTACCTATGTTGCGGATGAGGCGGAAACCACCTAGATCTGAACTATAATCAATTGTACCATAATTAATTTTTTCCCAATTATCGTACAAGTTTCCACCTCCTTTGAAACACGATAAATAATCTACAGACTTCGTTCTCGGAAGCCTCTGCGGATGATGGATCACTCCTTTCTGCGGCTTTGGTGACGAAGTAACATAATAAACTTCGCATCTACGCTTCATTTTATTGTTTTCTTCAAAAAGAACATGTTCCTTAACAAGACCAAATACGTCATATATCCCATATCCATTAGGTGAAAACATTCCTACTCGCATTTAGTCGACTGGCCTGTCTCAATCCAAACGGTTACTTTACAAATTTCTTCGAACTTTATATATTTGGAGCACTAAAGCACTGGTATGTGCTCTGGTTTGCTTCGAATAACGCTGTTCGCGTTATTCTCACCCTACGGGCTTTTCGAGCTTGCGCTCTCAAAGGCTTAAACGCTCCTTAAGGTCGCGTTTAATCGACGGGTCTCAACCAGAGCACCCCCGGTGCAGGCACCGGGGGTGCTCTGGTTTGCCAAAATTCCTGCTATTCGCAGTAATTTTGCCCTTCGGGTCTTTCGAACGCATGCATTCTCAAGAGCTTAAATGCTCGCGAGCTCGCATTTAATCGACAGTCCTGTCTCAACCGAGCACCCTTGTGTAGAACACAAGGGGGTGCTCTGGTTTCGACAGGGTTACCGAAGTGTTAGTTGCAAGTCGAGGTCTCAGACGAGGGCAACTCGTTAAAAAGTCTGAAAAAAAATAAGTGCTGACGAAAACTACGCACTCGCTGCCTAATTAACGGCAACGCCGGGCCTCATCCCGCTCCCATCGGGGTGTACGTCCGGACGCAATATGGGATAGGGAAGTGTCATGCCTGGGGGCATTTCCCGAGATTTACTAGGCTGGTCAAACTCCGCGCCGACCTTCTTGGGCGTGGATAAGACGAGATCTTAAATTCGAAGGGAACACTTGTAGGAACGTACATGGACGTGATTTTGGACAGGGGTTCGACTCCCCTCACCTCCAGAAAAACAAAAGGCTCTCAAAGAGAGCCTTTTGTTTTTGTCATTCCCGCCTTGGTTTATTTGTCATTCCCGCCAGAGCCTGTGCTGAGCGCAGTCGAAGTAAGCGGGAATCTCCTATAATAACCGTTCGCCTGAATTCCGCTTTTAAGTCTGCATTGCCATCTAGTATCTATTAACTAGTATCTAGTAACTATTAACTACTAACTAGTGACTAACTTTTTTACATTTTAGGCAAAGGAGGTTGGATATGGATTGTCGAATCTTAGTTCGTTTCATTGGAATCCAACAGGATTTAGATGCCTTGTGGAATGCTTTCATGGAACATTTTCCGGAAGCGGAACTTCCTAGCGTGGATTCCGGCGAATGGTATTCCGTTGAGGATTTCATGACGGACGAGTATGAGTGCCGTTTCGAGGAACTTCCTGAATCAGAACTGTATGCGGTCGATGGAACGTTCCTTGTCGAAAACGAACCTCCAGAGGATGTCTTGACCGAAATTTTGGAACGCTTCGAACGTGTGTACGCCGTGTTCAAGTGGTCTACGATGGATGTTGGGGTAGGCTGCGGCACTAGCGAAGGCTGGGGCGAGTTCAATGCGGACCGCACTGACGACGGTTCCGACGAAGCAAACGAAATTTCCGAAGCAGTTCTCGGATTTTAGAACATCCAGCCGATAGCGATGATGGTTTCGAAAACCGTCTTTTCTAAAAGATGGGTGCCGTATTTGTTGTTATCCACGTAAATTTCGTAAGTCGTATGATTGGCATTGGTACTCTTTTGAAATTTGGGAGACTTTACGAATGTCCCCAAGTTCATTTCTGTTGTCAGGATAAATCTTTCGTAGCATAAGTTGAAGCCGAAACCTGCGGTGATATAGAGCGCTAATTCTTTTTCTTTTAAATGCATTTCGTTGGTGTAGGAACTGGAGTCGCGATGAATGTCAATGTTGTAAAGTGTCGGAACGGCTTGGATGTGGATAAAACCTTCCGCTTGGCTTTGGCTCTTTTTGTGGTTGTTCCCTAAGGCGTCTACGTATTGATAAGTTCCTAAGTTGCGGCGCGCCCAAAACCATTTCACGGCTATGGGTGCTGTGAAAATGTCCATGGTTCCTTCTGCATCAGTGTGTTTTTTGATGTCTGTCTTGTTGTATCCGATATATCCGAATCGTAGTCTAGCGCTCCAAAAATCGCTGAACAAATATTCGTAGCCCAAAGAAAAACTCAAGCTTTGCGATGTCAAAAAGAGTGATAGTCGATGATAACTATTTGGAACGGCGCTCAGACTCACTAAGTCGACGGTATCTTCAGGTGCGGTCGTGGCATCTGTTTTTGAATTTTGAGATGTATTGTTGAGTGTGTTGTCAATGTATGTGACTTTATGTGTATCTGTGTAAATGGTGTCAACGATTTGTTCTTGTGAAAATGCACTTGCAATGCAGAACAAAAGAATAACAAGTATGTATCGCATATTAGAATCCTAAGTTAAGTTCGCTGCCGAAGAATAAACCTTTGCCGTTCATCCCGTTAAGAAAGTGATAGCTGACGCATTCGTTGTTGTCATCGCCCCAATTGAGATATTGACGGGCTTTGTCGCTCCAGTATTGGTAACCGAATGTTATACCAAAGTCCCATAGCGTATTTCCCATATTTCTTATATATCCCAGTGTAGCGTTTGCAGAAAAACCTGCATCAAAACTTCCTTTCATGTTTTTTTCACGCTTGAGGTTCTTGTCGTAAGCAATTTTGAGAGTTGGGCTTCCTAAGGCTTGAATATAAAAAGAAGAACTATTGAGAGGTGTGTTTCTATGTGTCACTTTGAGCTTTTCTGGATTGGCTCTGTCGATAGAGAATGTGAGTAGATATTGTCTGTACCCAATACCCGGACTTATAATACTTCTGAAGCCTTCCCATGTTTTTTCTTCATCACTACTGATTTTAAAGGAGTGGTCTCCAAAGAGCATGATGGTGGAAATGTTAAACATGGTGGAGCCTCGATGTTCATTTTCGATTTCCCAACTCAAGTCAATCATGGGAGCGCCGAACCATATTGAAACAAGGCTAAATCCGCTTTTGATGTTGATATAGAACTTTCTTCCTGGCGGGATCGTATCCGTACTGTAATCCAAGATGTATTCATTTTTCTCTTTTGTTTTGAACGTCGGTTGCTCTTGGGATTGTGCCTGCTGACGAGCCGATTCTTGAATATAGACCGTATCCGGTGGGGATGCAACGTAAAGTGTGTCGGTGATTCGCTTCTGGACGTAAATTGTATCTGTTACAGCAAGTGTCGGGCTTGCCAAGAACGCAAAAATCGCAATGAAAATCCATTTAAGATATTTAAATTGTTTCATTAGAAAATCCCCACGCCAATATTTAATCTCAAATCAAGTTGGAGGCCTGCAGAAATGTAAGATATTTCTTTTTGGAGCAAATCCTTGTCGGATACTCCATACGAGAATCCATATTCAAAGCCGAATGTAGCTCGTTCCCCTCTAAATGCGTGGCCTGCATGCAAGTATGGCGCGAATAATGTTGCTGTATCGTGTCGAGAATGTGGCCTGTCGTTGTACAAATCGGGTTTATCGTCCCAAGTGTTTATGTAGTCGTATTTGCGGATGAGCCAATTTCCACCTACATCAAAATAAAAACTGTATTTTGAGGGCCTAAAGTAATGGCGGTAGCCTAAGCCAATGTCGTATTGCGAAATATTGCCTTCGTATATGGCGTCATTAAAGACATTATTTCCGATTTGAGGGATCATTTTGCTATAGCGGAAATTCAAAATAAGCGAATTTTTGCGGCTTGTTGAAAATTCGATATTTCCACCAACCGAAGTAAATGTAGTGTCGATGAGCCACGGGATTGAAATGAGGTCGAAGTGCAAATAAATGAGATGATGGGTGTAGCTCGTATCATTGCGGAGGTATTTTGTAGTGTCCAATCCGAGTGGATTTTCTTTAGTAGGTGCGCAACATTTTTTATTACTATAGACTGTATCTGTTCTTGGTTTTATCGGAATATAAACGGTATCGCGAATGATTTGTTCCACGTAAACGGTATCGTGAATCTCGCTTCCGTTGTCTGGAATCGTTCCGTTTGGTATGGCGCTGAAGGCCGAAATACATAACAATAAAATTAAAGACCAAGTTTTCATTGGTCTCAAATATAACAACTGGTATTTTTTTTATTTGCTTCTAGTATTTCTTTTTGATAAAGCGTATTTTTGGGAGATTTTTTGGAAAAAAAAAGCGTTGAAATGCATGCTTAGATGTTTTTTCTGGAGCTTGCTTCAACTAACGTGTCACAGATTTCTGCGAGCATTCTTTCGTGAGTGCACACTTCGGGTGACACTCCTTCTATTGTTCCCGTCGTGTAATAGCTTGTGCAGGCGCATTCGTGGGCGCAACAGCGGTAGCGGATATCGCATCCTTCACATTCTTTTTTGTCGTTGTCTAAAAAGTTGCGGATTTCTTCGCAAGCGGTTTCGTCAAAGCCTGTGAAAACGTTCCCCTGCACATATAGGGTGTTTGGGTTTGATGTTATAAAACGTGTGCAGGGGAATATGTTTCCATTGGTGGCCACTCCGACTGCGCCATTGTACACGTGGCATGAATAAAGTCTGTATCGTAAATTTGTAAGAACTAGCTTTACTTTGTCGTGAATTGTGCCGAGGAAAAACTTTTCGCCTTTTTCGCGACATTCTTTCCAATATTGCGCCATTTTCTGGTATTGAATGGCTAGCTTGTCAAAGTCTTCGCCGGTCCATTTGCCATCAAAATCAACGCTTGTGGTGAGGCTTTGGAATCCTTGTTCGTGCAGCCACTTGACGCTTTCAAAAAGTGTGTTTACATGTGCGCGAGTAACCGTGCTTAATGCGACTGCTCCAAGTTTTGCAAAACGCGGAATGTTGGGCTCGATAGCTTTAAAACTTCCGGTCCCGTTGACTGTACGGCGGGCGATATCGTGGTGGTGTTCGGGGCCGTCGAGCGAAAGATAAATGCGGAAATGCTCTTTTTCGCAAAAATCAAAAAACTCATCGTCGAATAACGTTCCGTTTGTGTTTACTGCAAAATTCAGAATGAAATTGCGGGCAATTTTGCCGTTGTCCATCGCTTCATCAACAACCGCTTTTGCGAATTCGACACCTTTATAAATGGCATCTCTTCGCAAAAGCGGCTCCCCCCCAAAGAACGTGATGTTCAAGAACTGCTGCTTGAAAAAAATCGTACGCTCCAACCCGATGCGGATGGACTGTTCAAGGGTCTCGTCGTCCATGACCGTTTGGCGGGCGGCTTGCGATTCTTTGTAATAGCAGTATTTACAGCGCAGGTTGCACTGCTCTGTAAGGCAAAGGACTAAGTTCATGCCTGAATGTCATCCTGCTCGAACGTCGTCACCATGCTGAAAATTAAACAGCCGTCAGGGTCTTTGCATAGATCAACCTTGCATCTAGTAGTAGGGTCAGATGGGTCGCAGAGCGGGTCTTCGGCTTCGCTGCTGCTGGACATGGTCTCGGACGAGCTTGATGCGGGTTCTTTGGCTGAACTGCTGAGTGGTGCAACGGATGAACTGCTAGAACTTTCGGAGGATGAAGGTGAAGAAATAAGAGGTGCTCCCGAGGAAATGGGAGGTTCGAAAGAACTGCTGCTGGGGAAATCTTCATATGGAGGGATGACGCCGGCTTCTTGGATTGGCTCCATTGAAGAACTGCTCAGCAGTTTTGCGGACGAAAGCGCTTCGACAGCTTCGCTGCTAAGACGTTCTCCGCTGGAAGAAATGTCGATGTAGCTTGAACTGCTGAATTGTTCTCCACATGCGACTTCACCGCATGTTGGTTCGGTTTCTTGCGTTTTTTTGTCGCTGCCAGTTGCCGAAACGCTGTCATCGCAGGCGGTTGTTCCGATGGACGCTGCGATTCCGAGTGCGGTTGCGATTGCACTTTTGGTAAAATTGTTCAATTTTGAACTATTAACGACTTTTTTCTTTTCGATTTTCATTTTTTACCTAACACTCTTTTAAATGCTTACGTCATGTCGGACATTTCGTATGTGGATACCATGCTAGCCATCATGCCACGGTCGTCATCGCGGCACATAATGACATGAATTCCTGTAGAGTCTACTTTTTCGCAAGTCCTTTCTCTTGGCCATGGGGAAATAACGGAGTCGCTTGATGAACTGCGGGGCTTTTCTACAAAAGTGCTGCTGGAACTTTCGGATGAACTGCTGGATTCACTCTCAACGCTGGAGGAACTTTCTTTCTCCTGGCTTGATGAACTTTCAACTTTTTCAGAAGAACTGCTTTGAAGTGGCGTACTAGAAGAGCTGCTAAGTGCCGCTGATGAAAGAGCTTCTTCAACGGAACTGCTGAGGTGTTCGTGGCTCAGCGGAATATCGGCTACAGAAGAACTGGATGCTGTTTCTTGGGTCTTGGATGCATCGCTGCTCGTGGGCTCAACGGGGCCCATTACTTGACCACTTTCGGCATCGCTTAAACACCCGCTCACAAAAACGGCGGACATGCCAAGCATAGAGGCGATACCCACCTTGGAGGCATTCGACAGACGCGAATTATCGGTCACTTTCTTCTTCTCGATTTTCATAAAACACTCCTTCTTCCATAACACTCTACCTTAATATAGTTTGTTTTGGAGTATATAGACAACTTTTAGCTTGTTTTAAGATTGCGACCTGTACGTTTTTGTTGCATCCGTTGCATATAGACGTTGCGACTTCGTCGCAGTTGGCAGAACTTAGTTGGTAGAACTTAGAATATGCAAAAAAATGCATCCGGAATCCCGAATGCATTTCTCTAAGTTCTAAGATCGAAGCTCTAAGTTCTAAAGGCTAAGTCTTGTCTTCACCGCGGAGCATAATGACCTTGCCCGTGCGGATGTATTCCACGATTTCGAACTTCTGCAACAAGCTCTTGAGGGTATCGACCTTGACGCTGTTGCCCGTGATCTGGATAATCATGGAAGTCATTGTCATATCCACCGTGTTGGCGTGGAAATGGTCGCAAAGCTGCAAGATTTCGGTGCGCTGTTCTGCAGTGCAACGAACCTTGATGAGTGCGAGTTCCTTTTCCACAGCGTCTGTACCAGTATGGTCCTTGGCCTGAACCACGTCCACGAGCTTTTCGAGCTGCTTGATGATCTGCATCAAGATTTCGGGATTGCCGTGAGCGATGATGTTCATGCGGCTGAAGTTCGGGTCGAGCGTGGGGGAGACGACGAGAGAATCGATGTTGTAGCCACGGCGGGAGAACACGAGTGCAATACGCACGAGCACGCCCGGGCGGTTTGCCACTAACAAGCTAATAGAATGTGCAATATCTTTCATTTTCAAATTCTCCTGTTATTACGTCGATCCGGTGGGTTTTTCGAGCTGCGTCTTGGGCTGTTCGGTAATCATGCTCGTAATCGGAGCACCAGCCGGAATCATCGGGAACACGTTGTCTTCCTTTTCGCATTCGCAGTGGATGAGGATCGGGCCATCGTTGTAGTCCAAAGCCTTCTGGATCACGCGTTCAGCATCAGCCGGGCGCTTAATGCGGAGACCTGGGATGCCATAAGCTTCGGCGAGCTTCACGAAGTCCGGGTTGCCCTTCATATCGACGCTGGAATAGCGGTGGTCATAGAAGAGTTCCTGCCACTGACGCACCATGCCGAGGTACTTGTTGTCCATCACAAAGATCTTGATGGGGAGCTTGTGGATGGCGGCCGTTGCAAGTTCTGCTTCGGTCATCTGGAAGCCGCCGTCACCGCTGAAGCTGCAAACCGGCCAACCGGTTTCGTTGCCGAATGCGGCACCGATAGCAGCCGGGAAGCCAAAGCCCATCGTGCCTGCGCCACCGCTGGAGTGGAGCTGACGCGGATAGTTGATGTGGAAGAACTGTGCAACCCACATCTGGTGCTGGCCCACGTCTGTCGTGACGATTGCTTTGCCATGAGTCAATTCGCTCACGGTAGCAACGATGTGCTGCATACGGAGACCGCCCTGCTTCGCGTAAGTGAGCGGATAGCGCTTCTTCCAAGTCTGGCAAGTCTTGATCCAGTCAGCGGTATCAAGCTTGTTCACCATCGGGAGGAGCTGTTCCAAAACGAGCTTTGCATCACCGCACATGAAAACATCCGGCTGCAACACCTTGCCTTCTTCGGCAGGGTCAATGTCGATGTGCATCTTCACGGCGTTCTTGCAGAATTCGCTGAGCTTACCGGTAATGCGGTCGTCCCAACGGCTACCGATCGAAAGGATCAAGTCGCATTCGAGAACAGCCTTGTTGGCGTAAATCGTGCCGTGCATGCCGAGCATGCCGAGCGAAAGTTCGTGGTCGGTCGGGAAAGCGCCGAGGCCGAGCATGGTGCAGCAAACTGGAGCACCGAGCTTTTCGGCAAGTTCCTTCACCTGGCGGGATGCGCCAGAAATCATGGCACCGTGACCCACGAGGAGGAGCGGCTTCTTAGAATTCTTGATGTAGTCGGCGGCCTTTTCGACACTTTCTGTAGAAGCGTAAGTCGGAATCTTATAGCCGGGGAGGTCCATCTGGTCGGTGAACGGAGCCGTGCAGGGGCCTGCAGTGACATCCTTCGGGAGGTCGATAAGCACTGGGCCCGGGCGGCCAGAACGTGCGATGTGGAAAGCTTCCTTCATCACGCGCGGAAGGTCGTTGGTGTCCTTGACCAAGTAAGAATGCTTCACGGTTGCAAAAGTCATACCGCTAGTGTCGCATTCCTGGAAGGCGTCCTTGCCCAAGTTCGGAGTGGTCGTCTGTGCGGTAAGCACGACGATCGGGCTAGAATCCATGAGAGCTGTATAAATACCTGTAAACGTGTTCGTTGCACCCGGACCGCTAGTGACAAGAGCTACACCGACCTTACCGGTCTGGCGGGCATAACCGTCAGCCATGTGGGTTGCGCCCTGTTCATGACGGCTGAGCACAACTTTGATGCTGGAGTCGAGGATGGCATCGAACATCGGAATGGCCGATCCACCGGGATAGCCGAAAATAGTATCAACGCCTTCACGCTTGAGGCATTCGATAATCACTTCGGCACCACTTAAGGTCTTATTTGCCATAATTTATCCTGTCTTTTAAAGAATAGATGAAAATTTAGATAGGATGAAATATAGGAGTATTTTTTGAGGGTGGCAAGAGGTAAAACCTGACTTTTGTGAAAATTTTTGAAATTTTTTAAGAAATTTTATTTCGAAACGACCTGTTTTAATGCAAAAATTGGAAATTTTTCGCTAAATTTTGAAAATTTATACTTTGAATAAAGTAAAAACTAGCGAAAATTGATACAAAATAGGATTTTATAGACTGGCTTTATAAAAATATTTGTGATTTTGCCGAACTGGCTTGTTCGCCTTGTCATTCCCGCCCCGGATTGAAGTCCGGGGTAAACTCCAGCGTAAATCTTCCTAATGTTATATGGGCTTCACCCCTAAATTTTTCTAATTTGTAACTATGATTAAAAAGATTTTTCTCTCGCTGATTCTTGCGGCAGCATTCGTGTTTGCCGCCGACCCGATCACCATCGAAGGGCGTTTGACCGAAATTCCAGGCAAGATGCCGAGCAATGACCTGTACAGCTACGTGTATGTATTCAAGTACAAGGTCCAAAAGGTGGTTTCGGGCAAGCTTGATGCCAAGGAAGTTCTCGTGGGCGTTTATAACCCGCTTATTGCTCGCGGCAAGGTCAAGGACAAGATGGCCGACAAGTCCAAGGGCAACGTAGGTGAATTCAAGGCTAAGGCAAAACATACACTCAAGCTCATCCCGCTCGAAGGCAACTGGGATGGCGCTGTCGAAGACGAATACTTTGACGACGAAGGCCCAAGATATTTGGCAATTGAAGTGAATGAATGATTGGCTATGAGGTCGCTCGTTTTACTCGCTTTGGGCTATGGGCACGGAGCTAAAGCTCCTATGAGGTTGCTTCGCTCTGAGCTTTTCTAATTACAATAACCCCATACCCCAAAGGGGCGAAAGCCCCGAGCTCAAACCTCACAGCCTACTTCCTACAGTCTACTTCCTACTAATCCATGGTTTTCTCTTCCCAAATTTTCTTGTTCTATTTCTTGCCGACGTTCTTGGTTGGCTACTTTGTTCTCTTCAAGTTCGGGGCCAAGCATTCGTTCCTGAACTTGTTCATCACCATCTTCAGTTACGTCTTTTACGGCTGGCTGGAACCGTGGCTCGTGTTCCTCATGTTCGGCTGCACGCTTGTGGTGTACGTGGCTGGACGGTTCATCTCGGCGCCTAACGCAAGCAAGTTCCAGCGGAATTTTGCACTTGGGACTGCGATTGCGGTGAATCTCGGGGCGCTCGGCTTTTTCAAGTATTATATGTTTGGCATGGGGATCGTGAATGATTTTGCAACGATGCTTGGTTGCGAACCATTCTCGATCATGACCGTGCTTTTGCCGGTGGGTATTTCGTTCTACTCGTTCCAGTCGATGAGCTATGCGATAGACGTATGGCGCGGCTCTGCACCGCCGGTCAAGAATTTTGCGACATTTGCTTGTTATGTGGCCTTGTTCCCGCAGCTTGTGGCGGGGCCGATCGTGCGCTACAATACGGTGGCCGAAGAGCTTGAAACCCGCACGCATACGCTCGAAAATTTTGTTCGTGGTATCGTCTTTTTTTGCTTCGGCTTTGCCGAAAAGATTTTCCTTGCAAACCAGGTGGGCATTATTGCCGATCGCGTTTTTGCGGCTGATGCTCCGGGAGTCATCAACAGTTGGTGGGGCTCACTTGCGTACATGTTACAGATTTACTTTGATTTTTCGGCGTACTCGAACATGGCGATTGGCCTTGGACTCATGCTCGGATTCCATTTCCCGCGAAACTTTAACGGTCCGTATCGTTCCAAGAGCATTACTGAATTTTGGAAGCGCTGGCACATTTCACTCACGAGCTGGTTCCGCGATTACCTGTACATCCCGCTAGGCGGAAACCGTGTTGGCAAAGCTCGCTTGTATTTTAATTTGTTCTTGGTTATGTTCGTGAGCGGTGTTTGGCATGGCGCAAACTGGACGTTCGTGTGCTGGGGCCTTTATCATGCGTTTTTTATGATTGTCGAGCGCGCGAACAACAAGAATGCTTTTTATTACAAGGCTCCAAAGGTTGTTCAGCTTGCGATTACGCAGGTGATCGTGCTTTTTGGCTGGGTGCTGTTCCGTGCTGATTCTATTGGCGATGCGTGGCGGATGTGGAAGAATATGCTCGGCTTGAATGCGGTTGCTGCATCTGATGCTATTTTATCAGCTGAGATATTTACGCCGAGCTGCATTGTGTTCATGCTTCTTGCGTGGATGCTTGCCTTCTGGAAATTCCGTAGCTTTGACTGGTGCGATAATATTTCTTTCAAAAAGGCGTTCGTAGCGCTTGCGCTTTTTGTTCTCGCAACGCTCGCTTTATTTACCCAGAGCTACAACCCGTTCCTTTATTTTCAATTCTAGCGGCGGAGCCGCAGTAAACAGTGATTAGTAAGCAGTGGTTAGTAATCAGGATGTGTAATTGGAATGTTTTATTACATTCCTAACCACTAACCACCAACCACTAATCACTCACTTTTCCTTTACTATATTATAATCCATGAAAAATGGTTTAAATAGGATATTCTTCTTACTTGCGTTGGCAACGGGAGTTGCTTATGCAGACCCGATTCCTACCGAGGCTCTTACACAGGGCGGCCTCACGATGCGCGACCGTCAACTCCGTGATATCGGTCTTGTGATGCGCGGTGGGCGAGGCGGATTTTTCGATATCGGTTACACTTATACGCCTTCGTCGGAACAGTTGCAATTGAAAAGCAAATATGGTGTTCATAACGGCTATGCTTTTAGGCATCATTATGGAATTTTCGGGAGCTGGGTGCTGGACTCGGTCTCGCATTTCGGATTCCTCACGTGGTTTGACCGTGCCGGCTGGGATTCTCAGGACTTTTTCTTCTTCCCGCATTTTGGCGATTTTGCTCATATTTCGTCTGCGTTTACGTGGGGCTTTTCTTACACGAATACAAAGTATGATGTTACGGCGGCTCTCGGTTTGCAACACCAGAATTTGGAATTGGCGAGTTCAAAAGTTTTTCCGCACGAAAGCGATTCGCTGCTGTTCTATTGGGCCCATGCACGTTATAAAAACGTGAGTTTCCAGGGTAGTTTCTATCGTGGCACGTTCCAGACGCTCCGTCTTTCTTTGGATCTTGAATCCCGTGAACTTTATGGTGGAGTCGGGAGCGGATACAAAACGTATTTGCCGAATTTGAACGCTACGATTTATCGCCGCAAGAAAAATGACGATGATGATAACTTCCTTCGTCTTAATTGGGAACAAAATCTTTATGAACAAAGGGTGTATGCCGATGTGACGTTCGATTTCCCGGATGATGGATTCCGTTCTGCGGCTTTGAAGTTCTATCCGGATCCGTCTCGAATGATTGGCGTTGAAGCTTCGTGCTACCGCCGTCACGAATTTGCGGGTGCGCAGGATTTGCTTTGGGGCGGTGCTATTGATTTGCTGTTCTTGCGTTTAGGTTATAATTCATCGTTTGATTATGAAAACATGTTCCACGCAAAAGGAACTCTCGTTGCTGAAATCAAGTTCAATATTGGTGCAACTGATGGCAAGTTCTTTGGACGTGGTGCTGCAAAACCTACGCCCATGGAAACGACCAAGAGCCGATTTGATTTGAAAAAGCTCATGAAGTCCCGCGCGGAACAAGATTCGGAAACTCCGACAATCGATGCTCAGGGACATAAGGTTATTCATGCGAAGGGAATCCGCTATGAAAAGGTGGGGGCTCCCGAAACGACTTCTAACGAAGGAGGCAACTAATGAAATACTTGCGATTGTTCCTTTGTCTTGTTGCGCTTAGTTTGACGGCGTGCATGAGTCATTTGTTCATTGATACGTCGACTCGACTCCAGGTTGAAAATAAGACCGATGTGACGATTCTTGGACTGGATATTGTTTCTGAGGATGGTTCTTCTGTTCGTACGTGGATTCGCGATGCAATTGAGCCGGGCGAAAAAAGCAAGGTCGTCGAAGAAGACTGGGTAGGAACGTTTAAGGTCCGCGTGCGCTTTGACAAGTGGAATGGCAAGTTGCTTGCAAGTGTAGGTAAGGTTTGTGCAACTTATAGCACTCCCGTTAGAGTGTATGCTTTAGCCAAGCAAGGCGAACCGAACGTATTTGAAATAGATGATAATGGTTGCAGTCAGGAAGGGCATGTTCACATGGTCTATACTGAAACGGACCTCGATTTCGAAGGCGGCAGCCAGTACCTTGTAGTCTCGCAAGACGAAGACGGGAATGTTGCGTTTATGTTTAAGTAGAACTTAGAACATTCTATCATCTCTTTAAGAAATTCTAAGTTCTAAGAGCGAAGCGGGCTAAGCTCTGCCAACTAAGTTCCCCTGTCTACTTCTTACCGCCTACTTCCTACTTTTTTACTACATTTTGCTCCAGTGCAGATAACTAAGTTAAAGATTTTTGGTTTTAAATCCTTCGCGCAGAGAACGGAAATTAACTTCCCGACGAAGGGTCTTACGGCGGTTGTTGGGCCGAACGGCTGTGGCAAGTCCAATATTACGGATGCTATCCGCTGGGTGCTTGGCGAACAGAAAGCCGCTGCTTTGCGTATGGGCAAAATGCAAGACGTTATCTTTAGCGGTACCGAAGAACGTGCCGCCATGAGTCTTGCCGAAGTTTCTATCGTCATCGATAATAGCGATGGTACGCTTGCTTCTGATTATTCCGAAGTCATTGTGACGCGTCGTGTGCACCGCGATGGTTCGGGCGAATACCTCATCAATAACCAGGAATGCCGTCTGCGTGACGTTCACGCTTTGCTTTTTGACTCGGGCCTTGGTTCCAGCACGTATTCGCAGATGAACGCCGACATGATCAAGGCGGTTCTTTCGGATAAGGCGGACGATCGTCGAGTGCTTTTTGAAGAAGCTGCCGGCGTGAGCAAGTACAAGCAGCAGCGCAAGGAAACGCGCCGCCAGCTTGAACGCGTGCAGATGGATATGGAACGTGTCGAAGACAACTTGCGCAGTGTCCGCCGTTCTGTCCGTCTCTATGAAACGCAGGCCGAAAAGGTCAATGCTTACAAGAAATTGAATACGCGCCTCCGCGAACTCGATTTGTCTGTCAGCCTCGATAAGTTTGAAGACTACAAGGAAGGTTTGGCCACGCTCGATTCAACGACCAAGCGTATGAATCACGAAGTGGAATCTTCCAAGACGCAGGCCACTGAACTCCAAGCGAAGATTGAAGAAAAGAAGCTTGCCATTAGCGAAGATGAAAACGCTTACCGAGATTTGGAACGTGAAGTCCAGGCGGCAACGATTGCACTCAATGACTTGAATAATAACATTGTCCGTTTGCGCGATTCCATGTCGGGCCTCCAGTCTTCGAACGATAAGGCTCAGGGCGAAATCGAACGCAGCGAACTCAAGTCGCAGGAACTTTCTCAAGAAAAAGCTCGTCTCGAAGAAGAAATTGCCGTTCTCGGTAGCGAAAACGACATGGATGAGCTGAATGCGCTTTTGGAACGCGAACGCGAAACGCTCCAGGTCATGCGCGATAAGGTCGATGACTTGCGTACGCAGTCCCGTGAACTTTCGAATGAACGCTTGCAGGCCACAAACCGCGTGAACTCCCTCCGCGGGCGCTTTGAACGCATGGACGCCGAAGTCAACATGCTCCAGTCGAACATTGCGAAGTGGCAGACTGAAATCGAAGGCCTCGATAAGCAAAAGTCCGATGCCGAAGCTAACATCGCCGAAATCCAGGCGGGCATCGAGGACACGAATCGCGAAATTGAAAATCTCGAAGAACAGCGCGCCACGCGCGAAGAACGCTTGGAATCCGAACGTGCGGAACTCACCGAAGCACAGCAGAAATTGCAGGGCTTAAAGAACGAAGAAGCCCGATTGCAGTCTCGAATCGATGTGCTCCAGAGCGTGATGAACGAAGGCTCGGACGCAAACCGTTACCTCAAGGAAAACAAGTCGAACCTCATTGGCGGTCTTGTTTCGGAACGCATCGAGGCAACGCCGGAATACGCTTCGAGCGTCGAAGCCGCTCTCGGTGAAATTTTGGATTCTGTTGTCGTGAATGGCGACAGTGCCGTGAACGAAATTGTGGATGCGCTCAAGAGCGAAAACGTGGGCAAGGTGCTCATGTCGCTCGTTTCAAGTGCCGCTCCTGCTTACGACAAGCCGGTGAACAATCCGGGCGTTGTCGGTTCGCTCAAAGATTTTGTCAAGACGGATGACGAAGTTTCTCCGTGGCTTTCGGGAATTCTCTCGCGCTATTTTGTTGTGGATTCTTTGCAGACAGCGCTTAATTTGGCGAAGGAATACCGTGGCGAAAACTTGAATTTTGTCACCGCCGATACGATTGTGCGTACAAGCGGTCTTGTGTCGTTTGGCGTTTCGACGTCGGGGGCACTCTCCCGCAAAAACGAAATTGCAGATGCCGAAGCGCTTTTGGAAAAAGTGCAAGGCGATATTTCTGCCGGCGAAGAAAACGTGGACCGTTTGCGTGAACTGACCGAAGAAGACGCTCAAATGCTCTCGTCGCTCGTCGATGAAATTCGCGAAAAGCGCGATTCTCTGCGTGGTGGCGATGCTTCTATCCGCATTCACAGGAATACGGTTGAAAACTGCACCCGTCGCTTGAACCAGTTGAATGGCGAAGTAACGAACGCACAGAACAGAATTGAAGCGGCGGCGCAGTCCAAGAACAGCGATGCGGAACTTGCCGAAGCCGAAACCGAAGTCGAAAAGGTCGAAGAACGTTACCAGACGATTTCGGATCAGCTGGGCGAAAACGAGACGATGCTTCGCGAAAAAGAAGAAGATGTCCGCGAACTCGAACGCAGCGCGCAAGACAAGACTTCTCGCCTCAAGCAGAATCAGAACCGCTTAGTCGCTATTGCGGACCAGATGGAATTCTTGGACAATACGATTCGCAACCGCCGCGAAGAAATCGAAAAGAACACGGTTTCGATTGAAAAGTTCGAGACGGATTGCAACAAGCTTGCCGACGAAGCGCAAGTGAAGGATAACGCGCTCCGTGAACTCGAACGCAACCGCGATTTGGCTCGTGAACGCTACGACCTCGTGAGCGGTGATTTGGAAGGCTGGCGCGACGAAGTGAACCGCCTTCGCGATGACATGATTGAAAAGATGAAGGAACTGAATGACGTTGGCCGTCGTCAGGAATCCTTGCAGAACAATCTTGACCGTCTCCGCGAACGCATCACGAACGAATGGACTGTCGATTTGGACAATCCCGAGAATGTTGAACGCGTGGAATACACGCAGCCAGAAGCCGACCGCGAAATCCGTGAACTCCGCGGCAAAATCAAGGAACTCGGCCCGATTAACATCAACGTGATGGAAGATTACGAAGACGAAAAGAAGCGTTTGGAAGAAGTCGAAAAACAGTTCGACGACCTTGACCGCGCCCGTGCATCGCTTGACCGCACCATTACAAAGCTCGACGACATTGCCCGCCAGCGTTACCTCGATACGTTTGCACGCATCCAGAAGAACTTCCAGTTCGTGTTCAGTAAGCTGTTCCTCAATGGCGAAACGAAGATGAGCCTCGTCGAGAAAGTCGATGAAATGGGCAAGCCCATGGACATCCTCGACGCCGACATTGAAATCAACGTCCGCCCGACAGGCAAGAAAATGCGCGGTATCAAGGCGCTTTCCGGTGGTGAACACGCGCTTACTGCAACAGCGCTTTTGTTCGCAATCTACATGGAAAAGCCGTCTCCGTACTGCGTGCTGGACGAAGTCGATGGTCCGCTTGATGACGCTAACGTCGGTCGCTTTATGGCGCTCCTCCGTGAATTCAGTAAGCAGACCTTGTTCATCGTCGTGACGCATAACAAGCGTACCATGGCCGAAGCCGATATGCTCTATGGTGTGACGCAGGAAATCAAGGGTATTTCTCGTATTGCTAGCGTGCAGCTCGCCGATGCAACAAAGTTTGCGATTTAGTTAGTAGACAGTAGACAGAACTGTTAGCATGTTGCCGAAGCTCGTAGTGCATGATGATCATTCTCCGAAGGAGACTCCATATATCTTGTAAATGCAGTTGGATTGGTATGGATCTTCCTAACGGAAGATGACTGTTTCTGTTGTGTAATCAAAAAATCAATTGAAAAAAATTATAATCGCGTCAAGCTTTAATCTACTGACTAACAACGTTCTATATAATACATTTTGTACTTTTTAGGCGTTGATTTTCGCATCCACTCCCGTTTTTACTTCATTTTTGCATTCGTTTTTCTGTAAAGCTTTTATAGTTTTATTTACATGAAAAACATATCCCAAATTCTTTTGCTTTTTCCGATTGTGGCGATGTTTGCGTCGTGCAATAGCTCAACATTTGGCCCGGAATCGAATTCAGAACCGATTGCTTATACTCCAGATGGCAAATGCACGATTGCATGGCAGGACTCTAAATCGCAAGAGCAATTGGACTCTTTGCATACTTTTTGTGATACCATTTTTGTCCGTAGTGTCATCAATATTTATAAGGACACTGTTTACGATGATACCATAATTACAGACAATAAAAAGTATACTAGCTTTATTTACCTTGATCGTTATACGGAAAAAACAGATACGCTAACCAAACCTACAGCTGAAAAAAGCGGGGCGTCAGGTCCGTGCGGTCGCGTGCCTATTTATTGCAAGCTTGATTCTTCTGATACGCAAAAGACGTTTAGTTGTACAGAAGCTAGCATTTGTTATATGTATGAACTTGAAGCAAGTTCTGCTAAGGTCGTTGCTATTCGTTTGCCGGATTTGTATTATGATTCAACTGTAATAGTAATAAAAAAGTCTGTGTGCTCTGAACCGGGATTCCGCTGTGTGCGTGATACTGTTTTCCATGATGCATTCCATATGACATATCGAACCATTGCTCTTGACACAACGTTCTTGAATTATGGTCCAACGGCATGGACGGATTATGTTCCTGCCATCAATGCGCCTGCGTTTGATACAGCTGCGTTCCGCAATGCACTAGATACTCTTGACACGCAAAAAGAAATTTTTGGAATGGATACGTTGTTCACAGGATATTCTGTTTCGGTGGAAGGATTGCCGGACTGGGCATCGAATACTACCAAGTGCACAACGACGGAAGATTCTAAACGTGTTTGCATTTATAAGGAAATCGAACTTCGTCCCATATCAATGCTTTCGACTTATCCCACGTCATATAATAAAAGGCCATTCTATCTTTGGAATAATCTTGAATCGCCTTTGGAAAAAGACACTTTGATTACATGGAAATTGAGATATAGATATTCCGGTGGTCATAATTTTGAAGGAAATCGCGACTCGTTAGAAATAACTACGCTGTTTAGAGGCTTAAGCAATTAGAACTTTATGGTGTGGGGTATGGGGTCGTGCCTGCGGCACTTTGGGGTATGAGGTTATTGCAATTAGAACCGCTCAAAAGCGTGCAAAACGAGTGTCGCAAAATTATGCTTGCATAATTTTATGACCGAGTGAAGCTGCGGACGCCGAAGGCGTCAAAGCGAAGCGACCTCATAGCTGACGTTCTATTTACTATATTCTTTGCATGCAGACTACGTGTTCAATTTGCAAAAAAGAATTCAACGACAAGGTCGGAATGTCGCCTTTGCAGGGAAATCTTGCCATTCGCGTTCGCAATAAGATTGGCAATATCTGCCCCGAATGCCGCAGTGAAATTTGCAAGACCAAGCGCGGCCGCTGGAAGATGTTCTTCTACGATTTGAAAGTCGGCTTCTTGTGCTTTTGGTTCCTTGTGCCCATTGCCATTATCTTTATCGCGTTTACGCTTTATCTAGCGTTATACGTGCTTTAGTTTTATGCCGCTTAAAATAAAAACGCTTTTGTGGCTTGCTGTCGCGTTTCTCTCGGTGTCCTTGTTGGGATGTTCTCTAAAAGATAAACCTCGCCAGCATTTTCTTTGGAAAATCTCCGATCAGAATTCTAGCGTTTATATTCTCGGTAGCATTCACTTTGCCGATAAGACGTTTTATCCGCTTGATTCTGTTATCGTAAATGCTTTTGACCGTTCCGATGAGCTGGCTGTAGAAATTGACATCAGCGATTCTACCGTTTTCCAGAAGAGCGTGCATCTCTCTTCTTTGTTAGGAAAACTTGATGGCGACAAAACTTTGGATATGTTTCTCCCTGAAGATGCCCTTTATTCTCTCGATAGCCTTTGCCTAGCGTGGTCTATTCCGGTGGATTTCTTTAGCGGCTATAAACCTTGGGCTGCAGCTATGACCCTTAGTTCTATAGCCAATCAGCGCGCGGGACTTGATGCGAGATTGGGTATTGATTTGTATTTCTTGACAATGGCTCGGAAAATGAAAAAGAAAATTATTTCACTTGAAACTGTTGAATTGCAAGTGAAATTGTTTACGGGTATGGACATTCCTGATTCCATCGGTGTTTTTGCCATGAGAAATATGATAAAAGATATTGCCTTATTGGATTCCTCTATTGCGAAATTCAAAAATGCATGGAAAACAGGGAATGATTCGTTGCTTACGTATGCAGCGAATATGAGGATGGGCGAGTTTAGCCATGAGGATTCTCTGATGCAAGATTTTATGTATGATAAGATTTTGTATTCGCGTAATGGCCGGATGGCTGATTCAGTTTCCAAGTTCCTTGATGAAAATCGCAAAGTCTTTGTTGTTGTCGGGGCTGCGCATCTGACCGGATTCAAAAAAAATGTCATTGAAATTCTGCGTCGTAAAGGCCTGAGTGTAGAACGGTTGTAAATAACTTCCTACTGTCTACTTCTTACTTTCCTCTCGACCACTGTTTACATTCGTAACATATTCCCGCAGAAATCTCACATTTTGCAGGACATTTTGTATATATTACTAAAGGTCACCTTTAAAAATAGTTTGGTTCTACATGTTTTTAGAAAAAATCAAGTCCCCTGCCGACGTTAAAGCGTTGGATGTTAAATCCCTCGAACAGCTTGCCGCAGAAATGCGCTCGGTGCTCGTTAAAAAACTTTCTCAGTGCGGTGGGCATGTGGGGCCGAACCTTGGATTTGTGGAAGCGACGATTGCGCTCCATTACGTTTTTGAATCCCCGAAAGACAAGATTGTTTATGACGTGAGCCACCAGAGCTACAGCCACAAGATGCTTACGGGCCGCGCCCAGGCGTTCTTGGATGAATCGCATTATGGCGATGTGACGGGTTATAGCGAACCGACCGAAAGTGAACACGACTTTTTTATGGTGGGGCATACCTCTACGTCGGTGAGCCTTGCGCTAGGGCTTGCGACGGCTCGCGATGTGCTGCGTGAATCGGGCTATGTGATTGCGGTGATTGGCGACGGTTCCTTGAGCGGTGGCGAAGCGTTTGAAGGCCTTGACAATGCGGGCGAATACGCTACGAATTTTATCGTGGTGGTAAACGATAACGAAATGTCCATTGCCGAAAATCACGGCGGCTTGTACAAGTCCTTGGCGGATCTCCGCTCGACTGGCGGCAAGTCCGAAAATAATTACTTCAAGGCGCTTGGCTTTGATTACAAGTACTTGGAACAAGGTAACGATATTGCATCGCTCATCGAAATATTCAAGTCCGTGAAAGATTCGACCCGCCCGGTTGTGGTGCATATCCATACTCAAAAGGGCCGCGGTTTTTCATTTGCAGAACAAAACCGCGAAATGTGGCATTGGGCCGCTCCGTTCAATGCGGATACTGGTGAAATCTACTGGGGCAATGGCGAAAGTTACAGCGAAATTCTTGGCTTGTACCTTATGGCAAAAATCAAGAGCGATCCAAAGGTGGTCGTGATTCATTCTGCCGTTCCGGCGGGGATTGGTTTCCATGCCGCTCGTCGCAAAGAAGCGGGGCCGCAATACATCGACGTGGGTATTGCCGAAGAACATGCTGTGGCGCTAGCATCAGGACTGGCGAAGGGTGGTGCGAAGCCTGTGTACAGTACGCACGGCACGTTTATCCAGCGCACTTATGACCAGCTTTCGCAGGATCTTTGCGCCAATAATAATCCCGCGACAATTTTGGTGACGATGTCAGGTGCCGATGGCATGAACGATACGACTCATCTTTGCATTTTTGATATCCCGATGATGAGTAATATTCCGAACTTAGTTTATTTGTGCCCGACGTGCGTTGAAGAGTTCAAGACGATGGCGGACTGGGCAATTGAACAGACGGGACATCCAGTGGCGATTCGCATTCCGAATGCCGTGCACCATCGTAGCGACATTTTTGAAAAGGATTATTCTAACCTCAACAAGTTCAAGGTGGTGCATCGTGGCGAGCGTATCGCCTTGATTGGTCTTGGCGATTTCTATCAACGAGCAGCGGCTGTAGCGCTTGAACTTCGTCGCGAAGGCATTGATGCAACGCTTGTGAATCCGCGTTACGCAAGTGGTGTTGATAAAGATTTGTTGCTTGAACTAACTAAAACACACAACGTATTTGTGACACTCGAAAATGGCGTTGTCGAAGGTGGCTTTGGGCAAAAAGTGGCTGCGGCTTTGGGTGAATCAAATGCTAAAGTTCTTGTGCGCGGGCTTTCGAAAGAGTTTTACGATAAGGTTAGCTTTGCGGAACTCTGTGAAAAGAACCGCTTGAATCCCGCACAGATTGCAAAAGACGCGGTGACTCTGCTTTCATAGCCGATTGCGTCCTTTGAAATTTTTTATTATGTAGGCATGAAAAAAATTAAAATAATCTTCATGATTATTCTGCTGTTGCTTTTTTTTATTGCATCGGCGGTTTATGTGTACTATGCTAATGCTGAAGCTCTGCGTGATGTTCAAATTGATTGTACTTCTGTTATTGATGTGCATCCCGATGTCATTGAAAAATCTTTGTTGAAGGTTCAAACAGATGCGGAGTTGGGTGAACCATTTCGTGTTTATCCGATAGAAACTAGCCCGGATAGCGATCTGGTTTTCCATTCGACGCTAATCGAGTATCCTTTTGGGAGCTCGCCGCGTGCGGATTCGCAAAACAACGTTAGTCTGCGCGGAATCATCTTGTATGTGCACGGCTATAACGATTACTTTTTCCAAAAAGAACTTGCCGAAAAGGCTGATTCTGCAGGATTTGCGTTCTTTGCTATAGATTTGCACTACTGTGGACGTTCTTATGTGTCGGATGAACCGCGCGCGGATTTCCGGAATATCAAGGAGTTCTATGCAGAACTAGATGTGGCTGTTGAACTCAGTAAAAAAATTGCTGTGGATGATTATGAAGAAGCGGAGCACATTCCGTTTATCATCATTGGGCACTCTCAGGGTGGGTTGATTTCTTCGTTGTACGTGAACGATCGAAGCGATGCTCATTTTGCGGCACTTGTGCTCAATAGTCCGTTCTTTGAATTTAACTATAACTGGTTCATGCGCAAAATTGTGATGCCGGTAGTTTCGGAAGCCGGTTTGTTCTTCCCTGATTTTCCGTTGGGAACGACGGGGGATCCGAATTATGCCAACTCTCTTTTAAAGAGGGAAATGGGTGAATGGAATTATAACGAAACATTGAAGAGCTATGTTCGCCCCATTGTATATTTGGGCTGGGTTCGCGCGGTTATGAATGGACAAAGCCGTCTCCATTCAAGGCTGAAAATCAAGTCTCCGGTGCTTGTGATGCATGGCGATTGTTCGGCCGATGGTGTGGAATGGACGGATGATTATTTGCATTGCGATGGTGTTTTGGATGTGGATCAGATTGAGGATTGGGCGCCGTATCTTGGCGAAAAGGTGACAACGCGCACGATTCCGAATGGACTCCATGACTTGTATCTTTCTCGCAAATCAGTCCGCGATAACGCTTATCACGAAACTTTCAGCTTTATTGAAGACCATATAAAATAGCAGCTCAAAAAACTTGATGTTGCAGATAAAATTATAATTATTGTTATTTTTTTAACAAGGAGTTATGTAAATGAATAAATTGATCGCGATTTCTTTTTGTGCAATGTTGCTTGCTACGGCTTGCAATTCTTCTGAAGAACCGAAACCGCAGGCTGTTGTAAATAAGGTTGAAGCTGTGCAGCCGGCTGCCGCTGTTGCTGAACAACCTGTTGCAACGGTAACGACGATTGATTGGAATAAGGCTTTGGAAATGAACAAGGCTGGTGCACTTCTTATTGACGTGCGTACTCCGGCTGAAGTGGAAAAAGGCAAGGCTTCGCCTGCCGCGATTAACATTCCGCTCCAGGAAATTCCGCAGCGCTTGAGCGAATTTCCGAAGGACAAGGACTTGTTGATTTATTGCCGTAGTGGCAAGCGCAGCATGGCTGCTTCGAAATTCCTTGTGGAAAATGGCTATACCCGCGTGTTCAACATTGATGGCGGAATTATGGCTTTGCCGCAGAAGTAATACCGTCATCCTGAATGTGTAGCGTGAAGGATCCAGTTAAATCTTGAATCGCCTTCCCTTATGACTTCTGAACTCACAAACTACATGCATTTCGCCTTGCAACAGGCTTTTGGTGCAATTGGCGTGAGCCGCCCGAATCCGGCGGTGGGTGCCGTTGTTGTGAAGGATGGAATTGTGGTAGGGAAGGGGCATACGCAATGCCCCGGAAGTGCCCATGCAGAAGTCATGGCGTTACGCGATGCGGGTGAACTCGCTCGTGGTGCCTCGATTTTTGTGACTCTGGAACCGTGCTGCCATTACGGTAGAACACCGCCTTGCACTAAGGCGATTATCGAAGCCGGAATCAAGAAAGTCTATTTTGCACATTCCGACCCGAACCCTGTTGTGCATGGGAATTCTCGCGCGATTCTTGAAAAAGCCGGAATCGAAGTGCACGAAGGCGTAGACGCCTGCATTTGCGCTTGCGTTGAAGAATGCCCGAATGGCGAATCGTCTACGGAATGCCGCGTTTTTGAATTCCAAAGTGTATCGCCCGAAGACCGCGCTTTGCGCGAAGGCGAAGGGCGCGAAGTTTTCCATGAAGTCGAGCGATTCTTTGAAGCGTATGATTATTTTGTACGCACGAAGCGTACATTTGTTGAAGTCAAGTCAGCGGTTTCGCAAGATGGATTTATGGGATGTGCCGATGCGTATGGAATGCATTTGCCGCTTGCGATTACAAAGCCTGGCGCCAATTGCTGGAATCATGAACTCCGTGCGATGAGCGATGCTGTTCTCGTTGGTGCGGGGACGCTCCTTGCCGATAACCCGAGTTTGAACGTGCGCTTTGCGGATGGTAATGATCCCGTTAAAGTGATTTGGGCGGGGCATCATGAATTTACTGCTTACGAAATTACGCATTTTGTGGCGTTCTCGTCGAAAATATCAAAAACTTTGGTGTTTTCGTGCGTAGCGCAGCCGAATTTGCCGGACGCAATCGTTTTAAATCACGAAACATTTGCCGAAAACTGGCGTAAAATGATTGATGATTTGTCTGCCCGCGGAATGCATCGTTTGATGGTGGAACCGGGCGCAGGCCTTGCGCGCGAACTTTTTAAAGACGAGGCGGGCGCGCAAAAGCAAGATGCGCAGAATTCATTGGATAATGCGCGGAATTGCGCGCAGTCTCAAAATGCGCAAGACGCGCGCGAAAATGCGCAGCCCCTTTGGAACCGCCTTGATCTGTGGCGCTCTACCGACACTTCTGTTGATGAAAAACTGGACCAGCTTATTGAACAAGGTGCAGTGAAATATGGGCTTGAATACCCCGAATTGCCCGCAGGCCTTGTCGCTAAAGAATCTGCCGTCATCGGCCCCGATGTGCTGACCGTGTATTATCCGGATTAGACACGAGTAAATTTTTAATTCATTTTAAATGGAAGAAATAAATTTGGGTATATTTAAGTGTATGGACAAGCGAATTTATTTCTTTGGGACAGTTCTTCTTCACATTTTATTTTGTGTGGCTTTTGTGGGCTGTTCTTCGGATTCTGTTGTGAGCCGTCTCGATACAAAAAACGATGAAAGTTTGCTTTCTTCTTCAGCGAAAACGCCAGAAAAAACGGCGGCTATTTCTGCAATCGCACATTCTTGTGTGCCAGATTCCTTGGTGGCGGATTCGCTCTTAGACGTTTATGAAAAAGAGGGGAACTTTGGTGAAGCGACGACCAAGTTGGCGGATTGTGCGTATCAAATGACTTTAGAGCGATTGAATGGCGATGTAATTGTACGATCTGCTTTTGAACGACTTGAAAGAGATTTTGACTTGAATTATTTGGATTATAAAGAGGCATTTTACAAGTTCTGGCAAGATGATTATGGCATTGGGCCTTGCAGCAGGGATTCTTTCAATGTTGTCGCGAAAAATAAGGATTCGCTGAGTACTGTTGCTAATTATTTTATTTGCACTGATAGGCGTGAAGGCTTCACAAGCGAAATTAATTGGGTGCGGGCTAGCGATCTTCAGGTGAATGCTTACAAGCAGGATTGCGATAGTACCGATTACCGTGGAATTAATAATGCGACAACGGGTAAATTGTATGTATGCGATCATGGAAAATGGCGTTATCCCTTAGAAGTTGAAGAAGAATGTGGACTTTGTGGATCCGAAAATAATGGGCTTGTCAAGGCGGGGTCTATTTTTGAGTATGTTTGCAATTCAAATCAATGGAAATTGAATGAATTTATTTTGAAGGATTCTCGCGACAATAAGGAGTATCGCACTACAAAAGTAGCAGGTTTGTATTGGATGATGGATAATATGCAAGCGGATACGGCTCGTTTTTATTGGGATGAAGCGTCGAAAGAGGGCTTTTGCCCGAATGGCTGGAGGCTCCCCACTGCTGATGAATGGTTGGACTTGTTCGAAGCTATGGATCACAAGGCTTCGAATGCTTCTATTATGAGTTTGCAAGGTGCAGCTTTAAGATATTCCTCTTGGTGGACTTCTACCGAAGTTGGTGCCGATAGTGTTAAAACGGTAAGTGTTCTTTACCGTCCTATGAGTTACGAAGAATCTCTGAAATTTGGTAATTACAGCACGAGTACGAACACAAAAATGTATCCGCATTCAGTACGCTGTGTGAAAAATGAACTTTGAGAAGAGTCGCTTTAGCCCCGATGTGCTGACCGTGTATTATCCGATAATTTTTTTTATTTTCCCATAATTTCTTCTTTGGATAGCTTGAAGTATGCCGAGGCTTCTTCAATGGTTAGTTTTTGGTCGCTTACCATTTTTCTAGCCGTGTTAATTTTTTCTTCTACAGCTTCCTTTATTTTTTGATGTTCTTCAGCAAGTTTTTCCTCAAGTTTTTCCTTAAATTGTTTTTCAAGTTGTTGACGTTCTTTGCCGACTCGTTCTTCAATTTTTTCAGCCATTTGCTGGCGGAAATAGTCGCCAATGCTTACGAAACCGTATTTTTGTCCGATGCTTACGAACGCCATGTTCAGCTCCTTTAAGAAATCTTTACCTAAATACTCTATTAAAACCCTACAAGCTGAGAGCAGCGGAAAAGCTTGCTTTTCCATTGCCGAAGCGTAGGGGTTTCTTGAAATATATACTTGTTTTTTCAAGCAGGCAAGACGCCTCGTTTCGCGGAATTTTATCCAAGAATTTGCAGAACTGCGGCAACAGTTCTAGCAACTTATCTTTGTTGAATGCGTGCTTTAATGCAATTATACCCATGCCAGTTGCGATATCTTCGCAGGCGAGGCAGTCGCTGTCCGGAATGTCTGCCATGTTTACGAACGTGCATTGGAATGGCAGGACTTTTCCGCGGAAGTATTCAGGGTAGGACTTTTCCAAGGTTTTAAGTGGGTTCCAATTATCTCGTCCGTTGTAGAATATTATCGCCATTGTCGGGATTCCGCTGAATATCCGGTTCTTGTCCTGAATTTTCATGACGGAATGGATGTATTTGGAAATTTGGTCGAAGATTATGGGATCGCGCCCGGATTTGTGCTCTAGCAGGATTCCGACGAGAATCGGAGCTCCTGTCGAAACATTCACGCGAAATGCGAGGTCTGCTTCGCCGGTATCGTCAACTTCCGAATACGAATCAGGAATACGCATAAGCGTATCGAGATTGACCTGGTTCAGAAATGTATCGATATCGTGATTTATTTTCGCTGCAAGCTCAAGCAAGTAGCGGACATGAGTTGTGTTGGCAAATAGCCAGCGGAAGTATGCATCGTGTTTTCGTTTGGAAGTCTTGTTTTCGTTTTCCATTTGTTCTTAGTGCCTTTTAATTCAAGCGAACCGGCACGCAATTACATATAATAACGGATATAGAAAACGATTTAGCAAATAAAGGTTTTTGAAAATGTTCTGCATCGTCAAAAACGGATGTGCTTAATTTAACAAACTCTTTTCAGAAAAGCAAGAGATATTTTGTTTTAGAATTATTTTGCATACAATCGTTAGCAATTTTAAATTTTAGACATGCTTTAGTTGACGTTGGATGGCATTTTTTTACTTTTGAAAGTATGTTAGACAAAATGTTTATGAAAACCTTTACCTTTTTGATTTTATTCCTTGTGGCTTGCGCATTTTCTGATAATACGCAATACGAATGGATCGATGAAAATGGCTGCTCGTATTGCCTTTATGGATATTTTAAAAATGGAAAATGCGTGCATCCCTCAAAGGTAAGTTGGAGGGGCTTTTCTTCTTTTTATTATTTGTTGAGTTCTAGAAAAATAGAAAAAAATTTTTTTGTGGTTAATTATCCTTTCAGTCCGAAGTTCCACGTCTATTGTGAAAATGAAGTCGATTACTGCAAGACGATAAACGATTCTATGGCTAAAAAGTTGATGCCGTCTTTGAAGAATCGAAAATCCTTGTGTAACGAACAACATAAAAAGACTGAAAATACAGGCATGTTTTACGATATGCCGATACCCCGTGAAGATTTAGAGTTCCTCTGCGACTTTGTGAAGTTTAATAATAAAAAATCATTCCTTGAAGTTTTGGATACCGGAATTTGCCCAGTTCGTGCGAATGCAGGCTTAATGGGTAGCCAGCGTACAAAGACTTTTTTATTTGGTAATTTTCATGTGGTAAAGAGAAAGGGAGAGCTTTGGATAGATAAAGAAGAAGCCTTTCTTCAATCAATTGATTCTCAACAGCGTCCAATCAAAAAATTTATTACGAGAAACTTTTTCACACTCGGCGAATGTTCCCATTCAAATTGCGAAATTCTGAATTACGTTGGAGAACAACCTCAGGATTTCGATATCAAATGCAACTTTATTAAAAAGAAGGATAGCGAGGGGAATGTGACAGTCCTTGCAGAGGGCGTTTGCCCCATAGAAATCTTGGATAAGGACGGCAAAAAGCAGGTATATCGAGTACGCTCCGTTAAAGACGGTGACTCCTATAAACTGATAATGACCAATAAGCAAAAATAATCCGCCTTTTACCCCTATCAATAACCTGCACTTTCCTTCCTACTTCCTTCTGTCTACTTTGACGCCTTACGGCGTCCGCGGCTGCGGCTTAAAAATGAGTCTGCAAGCAGCCTCGCTTTGTTCGCCTTGCACGCTTTTTCTATATTTTGCCGCGTATGTTTACGGGTATAATTCAAGCAACCGGCGAAATCATTTCCCTCGAAAACAGGGGAGACGCGCTTACCATGCGCATGAAATCGCCGGGATTCTTCAAAAACAGCAAACTGGGCGACAGCATTGCCAATAACGGTGTGTGTCTTTCCGTTGAAAACTGTACCGATGACAAAGCTACGTTCTGTCTCATGCACCAGACCGTCGTGAATACGTCTTTTAAGCAGGCTAAAGTCGGGGATCTCGTGAATCTCGAGTATCCTTGCCGTGCCGATAGCTTTATGGGCGGTCATTTTGTGATGGGGCATGTCGATTGCACTACCGAAGTTTTGCGCGTTACTCCGCGTGAAACTGGTGTTGAGGTCGATTTGGCTCTGCCGCAGGACTTGCGCCGCTACGTGATTCGTCGTGGTTCCATCACCTTGAACGGTATTAGCCTTACGGTTGCCGAGAAAGGGGAGGATTATATCCGCGTCTGCATTATTCCCGAAACTTTAGCCCGCACGAATCTCAGGAACTGGGTGCCTGGCACCGTGGTGAATGTGGAAGTCGATATGCTGGGCAAATATATTGAAAACTATCTAAAGGAACGTGACCTTGCTTAATACGATTGAAGAGGCCATTGAGGATTTCAAGAACGGTAAGTTCTTGGTCGTGGTTGATGACGAAGACCGTGAAAATGAGGGCGATTTCATTATCGCCGCCGAAAAGATTACACCGGAAAAGGTGAACTTCATGCTCCACGAGGGGCGTGGCGTGCTTTGCTGCCCGCTTCCGATTTCTCGCTGTCGCGAATTGAATCTTACGCGTCAGACTGTTGAGAACACTTCCATGCTCGGCACTCCGTTCACCGTCATGGTCGATAAGCTTGAAGGCTGCACTACGGGTGTTTCTGCCCACGACCGTGCAGCGACCATCCAGGCTCTCGCCGATCCGAATTCCAAGCCCTCGGACTTTGGTCGTCCGGGTCACATTTCTCCGCTTTACGCTCAAGAAGAAGGCGTTTTGCGCCGTGCAGGTCACACCGAAGCCGCTGTGGACCTCGCAAAGCTCGCCGGTCTCCGCCCGGCAGCCGCTCTCATCGAGATCATGAACGAAGACGGCACGATGGCTCGTATGCCGCAGCTCCAGGAAGTCGCCAAGAAGTTCGACCTCAAGATTATCTCTATCCACGACTTGATTGACTACCGTTTGCGTAACGAAAAGCTGGTGCAGCGTGTGGCCGCCCCCCACGTTTCGACGAAATACGGCGATTTTACGGCTTATGCCTACCGCAGCAAGACCGATGGTGTCGAGCATGTGGCCTGGGTTGCCGGTAATCCGGATTTCAGTAAGCCGGTTTATGTGCGCGTTCATAGCGAATGCCTCACGGGCGATATTTTCGGTAGCCTACGTTGCGATTGTGGTGACCAGCTTGCCGCTGCGATGAAGTTCATTGGCGAACACGGTGGCGTGTTCCTTTACATGCGCGGTCAGGAAGGTCGTGGCATCGGTCTTTGCAACAAGCTCCGCGCTTACGAATTGCAAGAAAAGGGCATGGACACGGTCGAAGCGAACCTCCACCTTGGGTTCAAGTCCGACTTGCGCCAGTACGGTACGGGCGCTCAGATTTTGGCAGACCTCGGCGTGAAAGAAATGCGACTCCTCACGAACAACCCGAGCAAGATTTCGGGCATTTCCGCTTACGGTTTAAAGATTGTGGAACGCGTGCCTATCGAAATCAAGCCGAACAACATCAACCGTTTCTACCTGCGCACCAAGAAAGAAAAGATGGGCCACGAGCTCCATCTCGACAATGCGGATCATGGCGCAGCCGAAGTTTTAGATGAAGGAAAATAAGATGAAAGAATTCAAAAATTCCCTCAATGGTTCTAATATGAAGGTGGCCATTGCTGTTGCCCGCTTTAACGAAGTGGTGACGGATCGCCTCCTCGAAGGTGCTGTTCGCGAACTCGAAACGCTTGGCGTTGCCTCGGACGATATCGCTGTGGCGCATGTGCCGGGCGCTTTTGAACTGCCGGGCATCTGCCGCCGTTTCGTGGATTCAGGCAAGTACGATGCCGTGATTGCTCTCGGCGCCGTTATCCGTGGTGAAACTGGACATTACGACGTGGTTGTGAACAATTCGACGGGTGGCATTGCGTCTCTCGCTGCCGAAGGCAAGATTCCGGTGATTCTTGGAATCCTCACCACCGATACGGTGGATCAGGCGATGAACCGCGCAGGTCTCAAGGCCGGGAACCTCGGCTGCAACTGGGCTAGAACAGCCGTTGAAATGGTAAATCTTTATAAGCAGATTGGGAAATAATTATGGCACAAGTAAGTTTTAGACCTGCTCGCGTTTTTGCGATGCAGCTGCTTTACGCGATGGAAATTTCTGGCGGCACGGTGGCCGATGCTCTTCCGGGCGTTCTCGATGCACAGCCGCTTCAGGACAACATGAAAAAGTACGGCATGAAGCTTGTCGACTTGGTCCTTGCACACAAGGCCGAACTCGATTCTGAAATCGAAGCTTGCTCCGCTCATTGGGGAATTGAGCGCATGGCGACTCTTGACCGTATTATTATCCGCATCGCGATGGTCGAACTTTTGTATGTTACCGAAGTCCCGATGAAGGTGGTTATTTCTGAAGCTGTGCAGATTGCTGCGAAGTTCAGCACGGATTCTTCGGGCACGTTCGTGAACGGGCTCCTTGCGGGGTTCATGCAGAAGCGTGGCATGGTTGCAAACAATACTAAGAAGGATGCATAATAGTTATGAAGATGAACGAAAAATGGTATAAACACCTTTTCGCCGGAATTGCTGGCTTTGTTGCTTTAATCGTTTACATGATGACGATGGCCCCGACTGTCTCTTTCTGGGACTGCGGTGAATTTGTCGCTTGTGCAAATACGCTTGGTATTCCGCATCCTCCTGGAACTCCGTTCTTCGTGTTTTTTGCCCGTGCGGTGATTCTCTTCTTGCCGTTCGTGGGTGAAATCGCAAAGCGCGTGAACTATATTTCTGTGGTGAGTTCTGCAGCGACGGTTTATGTAACGGCGCTCTTTGCATGGGAACTTTTGTCGACAGTCCTCAAAACGGACGCGCTTGCAGCAAAGATTTCTGAAAAGATGCGCATGTATGTGCTTGGCACCGCTGCTCTCGTGGCAGGATTTCTCCTCACGTTCTCCGATACGTTCTGGTTCAACGCTGTCGAAGCGGAAGTCTATGGTGTTGCCATGTTCATCCTCATGCTCGTTTCTTACCTCGGCTTGGTGTGGTACAACAAGCGCGAAGAAGCTAGCAGCGACAGAATCCTCATCTTTATCTGCTACATCGCATTCCTCGGCGTGGGCGCTCACCTTTACACGATGCTTACTGTTCCGGCCGTGTTTGCGCTCCTCCTTGTTGCTCAGCCGAAAAAGATTCCTGAACGTTTGCCAATCTGGATTACGGGTACGCTCCTTTGCTCCGTGATTTACCAGGTGTCTTCTTTCATCGAACTTTCTTTCCTTTGCCTTGCTGCCTTGGGCGTGATTCTCGGCGCTAGCAAGTTCCTCGGACTCAGCTTGGTCCGTAGCACGTTGGTTGGCCTTACGATTTTGCTCGGCGTGGCTTTGTCCATGATTACCGGCAGCTGGCTTGCGACTATCGGTATTCTCGTTGTCTTGGGTATTGCTGGTTATGCTTTGTATGCCGTGCTTGGTTGGAGAATCCCCAAGTCTAACGAAGGGGCTCTCAAGCGTAGCCTTCTCCTTTCTGTTGCCTTTGCATTCTTTGCTTTGGTTGGTTACAGCACGCACCTTTACATCCCGATCCGTTCGGAACTCAACCCGACGATTGACGAAAACGACCCGGAATTCAACATCCGCGACGAACAGGGCAACCTCCAGTTGAGCAACCTCTTCGAAGCCAAGAACTGGGAAGCTTTCAATGCGTTCATCGAACGTAAGCAGTACGGTTCCGAAAGCATGATTTCTCGTGCGTTCTACCGCCGTTCCCGCTTGGCTCACCAGGTGCTCTCTTTCCCGA
Source organism: Fibrobacter succinogenes (assembly GCF_902779965.1). Classification (NCBI taxonomy): domain Bacteria; kingdom Pseudomonadati; phylum Fibrobacterota; class Fibrobacteria; order Fibrobacterales; family Fibrobacteraceae; genus Fibrobacter; species Fibrobacter succinogenes. The sequence goes on from NZ_CACZDK010000001.1 coordinate 109,861, forward strand.
GCATGAGCTACGGTGGTTACCAGATGGCCCAGTACTTGCCGACCAAGGTGGGTGGGGTGAACTATGCTAACGGAGTCTATACGTTTGACGCTTCTGAAAATGAACCGATTGAACGTTTTGGAATCAGTTTTCCGACGCAGATGTCATTCATGGGCGATAATGTCGCATGGCAGCTCATCTTCTTCTTGATTTTTAACGGTTTGCTTGTCGCAGTTTGTGTTTATGTCTATAGACGCAACAAGCATGTGGGTATCTTTATTTCGACGCTCTATGCGCTTTGCTCTCTTGGCCTCCTGTTCTACATCAACTTTGCTGATGGCTCCCGCATGGAACAGCGCGACCGCGATTACTGGGTGAGTGCCATGACGCGCAATGTGGCGGATTTGAATAACGCCGGTGCCGGCATCACGGCTCTCCCGGATCCGAACGAACTCATTGATCTTCGCCAGACGATTGAAACTTCCAAGTATGCGATTGAAAGACTTCGCATGACCAATGCGTCTGCTTCTCGTATCGCTGATTACGAAAAGAAAATTAGCGAAGCTGAAAACACGACCGCATGGAAGAACTGGCAAAAGATCGAAGAAAACTTCGCCCGTTTTGGTCAGCGCGCTCCGTTCCCGGAAGCCGTCCACATGGAAGTTCGCGAACGTGATTACTTCTACACGCCTGCATTTATTTTCATGAGCATGATTTATGGTATTGGCGCAGGCATTCTCGTGTTGCTTGCTGCAACGTCTGCAACGACTGCCGCATTTGCATCTCCGATTGCGGCTGCACTTGTGCTTGTTTCGCTCATTGTTCCGTGCGTTTCGAACTACAAGGAACATGACCGTTCTGGTCTTTGGGTTCCTTGGGATTATGCTTATAACCTCCTCAATAGCTGCCGCCCGAACGCTATTCTTTTCACGAATGGTGATAACGATACGTTCCCGCTGTGGTTTGCTCAGGAAGTTGCCGGTGTCCGTAAGGACGTGCGCGTGGTGAACCTTTCCTTGGGCAACACGGATTGGTACATCAAGCAGATGCTTACGAACGAACCGATTCTCAAGCTCTCTTACACCAAGGAAACCATCGATAACGATATGGTCCTTGACAATAGCAGCGCCAATAACCCGAACCACCTCGTTTCTACTTGGGTCCGCAAGGCCGAAATGCTTAAGCCCAAGCTCAAGGAACGTATTGACCAGATGGAATCTTCGTCTTTCATTTCCTCTGCTGATTCGGCTAAGTTGCTCCAGTTCAAGGTGAACTACCAGGTGTGGGATGCCTTTGCGGAATGGGCTAAGAGAAACCGCGCAAGCATGATGCTCACGCAGTACAAGCTTGTGATTGACCTTGCTCTCAATAACATGGATCGTCCGATTGAAATTTCGACGACGGTCGGTATGTCTAACTTCATGGGTCTTGAAAAGTACATGGTCCAGGAAGGCATGGTCTATAACTTTGTGAAGGGCGACCTCACGCCGAAGCAGAATGCTTTCGATGCCAAGGTTACTGCAAACATGATCGATAGCGTGTACAAGTTCCGCGGTCTCGGTGACGGCTCTGCCTTCATCAACTCCGAAACGGAACGCCTCCTCAGCAGCTATGTTTCGCTCTACTTGCAGATTTCCTTCGACGCTCGTGAAAAGATTGCGGCTCTCGTTACCAAGAAGCCCTTTACCAAGGCTGACAAGGAAGAAGTGGAACGTATTGCTTTGAACGCCGCTAAGTATCTCGAACTTGGTATGGCTCAGTTCCCGAGAGAATGGCGCAACTACTGGGCTGCTTCGTATGTGTATGCATCTGCCGGCATGAAGGATAAAGCTCTCGATGTCGTGAAGCGCGGTCTTGAAAGCATTCCGGCCTACGATGCTCCGGGTAAGAACCGCCTGATGATGAGCCTTCAGCAGATTGAATCCATTACGGATCCATCGCTCAAGGTTGACGAAGATTCAGCAACGCCCGCTGCCGAAGCTGCTCCCGCTGCTAACTAGTTTCGAGGTTTTGTAATGGATTTGAGCTTGGTTATCCCTGTTAAGGAAGAAAGTGAAAATCTTCCTCAGTTGTTTAAGGAAATTTGGGCTGCTATAGAACCGACGGGTATGGAATTCGAGGTTATCGCTATTGATGACGGTAGCCGCGATAATACCTGGGAGGTGATTGAAGGCTTGGCCAAGGAATATGGCGCAAAACCGAAGTCTTCGGTGAATGCGTTCCGTTTCCAGTTCAACTGCGGCAAGGCGGCGGCGCTCGCCCTTGGATTCTCCAAGGCGCGCGGCAAGTACGTTGCAACACTCGATGGCGACTTGCAGGATGACCCGCTCGAAATCCCGAAGATGATCAAGATTCTCGAAAGCGGTTATGACCTTGTATCGGGCTGGAAAATTCGCCGCTTGGATCCGTGGCACAAAACGATGCCGTCGAAGCTTTTCAACTTGACGGTCTCGATGGTTTGCGGCAAGCGCTTGCACGATTTCAATTGCGGTATCAAGGCATATCGCAATTCCGTGGTGCGTTTTATCCAGCTTTACGGCGATTACCACCGCTTTATCCCGGTGATGGCCAAGTGGCAAGGGTTCCGCATTACCGAAATGCCGGTGGCGCACCGCGCGCGCGTTCATGGCGTTTCCAAATACGGCGTGTCTCGTTTGGTGAGCGGCTTTTTGGACCTTGTCTCTTTGATGTTCATGCGTAGCTTTTCTTCGAAGCCGCTCCATTTCTTTGGCCTTGTCGGGCTGTTGTTGTTCGTTTTAGGCCTTGGCATTTGCGGTTATTTTGGCTATGAATGGATTCAGACGGGAGCTATGCATGTGCGTCCGCTCTTGTTGGCTGGCGCCTTCTCGCTTGTCATGAGCGTTCAGTTCTTTTCGCTTGGTCTTTTGGGCGAAATGATGAATGGCAGTAGAAAACGGACTTATCCGGTTTCTGATACCATTGGTGAATTGTAATTTTGTATAGATTTGTGTTTAGAGAGGTATTTAATGGCGTTCCCTAAGAGTTTGGTGATTGTTCCTACCTACAATGAGAAGGAGAATATTCTCCTCATCATGTCGGCAATTTTGGAACAGAATGATTGTCTTGAAATTTTGGTCGTGGACGACGGTTCGCCGGATGGAACGGGGGATCTCGTTCAAGCCGAAGCGGACAAGAATCCTAGAATCCATTTGATCCGTCGCAAGGGTAAGATGGGGCTTGGCTCTGCTTACGTGATGGGGTTCAAGTGGGCGCTCGAACGCGATTATGAACGCGTGTTCGAAATGGATGCTGACTTTAGCCATGCTCCGACAGACCTGAACCGCTTTTTGGAAACGGCCGAAAATGCCGATCTCGTGCTCGGTAGCCGCTATCAGGACCACCGCATTAGCGTTGTGAACTGGGACCTTCGCCGTCTAATCCTCAGCTATGGCGCAAATGTCTATACTCGCATTGTGACGGGCCTTCCGATCAGCGATGCTACGGGCGGCTTCAAGTGCTTCCGTCGAGAAGCTTTGCTGGCGCTCAACCTCGACAAGATGAAGAGCGATGGTTACTGCTTCCAGATTGAAACGACGTTCAAGATTTGGAAGAAGGGCCTCCGCGTCAAAGAAATCCCCATCATCTTTACGGACCGCACCCGCGGCACCTCCAAGATGAGCGGCGGAATCATCTCCGAAGCTTTCTTCCTCGTGCTGAAACTGCGACTGGGTTTAGCATAATTGAATAGTGGTTGGTGGTTAGGATTGTGATAAGAACGTTCCTTTTACATTCCTGTTTACTAGCCACTGTTTACTAACCACTTCCCACTTCCTACCGCCTACTTCCTACTGTCTACTAGCCTATGCTTTCCTGTTCCGTCATTATCATTTCGTATAACTCTTGCGATTTCATTCCGGCTTGCCTCAAGTCCGTACGTGATGCGTGTGAAGGGATTGATTCGCAGATTATTGTTTTGGATAACGGTTCCAACGAACCGATTATTCCCGAAATCAAGAATTTCTTCCCTGAAGTGGAATGGATTGACTCCAAGGAAAACTTGGGCTTTGGCAAGGGCTGCAATTTAGCAGAAAAGCATGCGACTAAGCCCTACCTGTTCTTCATCAATCCCGATACGATTATTTCGAAGAACGCCTTCCGCGAAATGCTTAATTTTATGGATGAGCATCCGGATGCAGGTACGGTCGGTTGCCGCATCTTGAACGAAGACGGTACAATCCAATGGGCTTGCCGCCGTTCGTTCCCGACAATTGTTTCTGCTGTGTCGAAGACGATTGGCCTTGCGGCAATGTTCCCGAAGAGCAAAACTCTTGCCAGCTATAACATGACGTACGCCGATCCGGACGAGATGATTGAAGTCGATGCCATTAGCGGCTCGTTCTTCTGTATCCGTCGCGACGTTTTCGAAAAACTGAATGGCTTTGATGAAGATTATTTCATGTACGGTGAAGACTTGGACCTCTGTTTCCGTACAAAGAAAATGGGCCTCAAGAACTACTACACGCCGGTCACGAACATTTTGCATTTTAAGGGCCAGAGCTGCCGCACGCGCCGTTGGGGGTCCTATGTGGACTTCTACAAGGCGATGCTTATCTTTGTGAAAAAGCACAGGGATCTTTATTTTGTCCCGAATTTCATCGTGTCTTTCGGTATTTTGTTCGCAGCGTTCGTGGGCATGTTCTCTCGACTCATCCCGAAGTTCTGGAAGATGTTCCTCGATTTGGGCGTGATTGCCGTGTGGGCGTTTACATTCTTGAATGGCAGTTCTGTGATTTCTCATGCTTGTTTCTGTGATGGAACAAACCCTTGCCCGGAAGAATTGGTCGTCAGGTATCCAATTTCTGATTTCGCACAGTTCCAAGACTGGTGGCTTGTAGGTTTGGTTGCCATTATCAATATGGTATTCCTTATTTTCCGTGGAGAATATACAGCATCAAGTCTCAAAGGTGAAAAATTCCTGCGCTATCTTGTTCCGCTGAACTTGCTTACCGTGGGTGGATATTCTGCATTCCGTTATTTTACCCAGATGCCTGTCGTCTCTGAAGATGGAATCTCTTATTGGCCGTATGATTTGCAATGGATTACCCTGTTCCTTTGCTCCAGCCTCTTTATCCCGTTTGCACTTTTGGCCTGGCGCCGCATTGCGTTCTGGATAAATTATTTCTACCGTATTTTTGCAAAAAAACGTCATCGTTCCATCTTGCTTGGTGGCCGCGAAGATTCCCTCAACAACTGGTTCGACAGCTACAACGTCATCCCGGGGATTGAAATCCTCGGTTGCGTGAGTTCTGAACCCGAGAACTTGAGTGAAGAAAACCGCAAGCATTTGTTAGGCCCTCTTTCTCAAATGGAAAATATCTGTAACCGCACCGGTTGTCGCGAGCTTCTCGTTGTTTCGAATTTTTCCGGTTATCGCGAAAATTTCGACATCAACTGGCTCGATAAACTGGGAATGTGCGTCTATTTGTTGATTGGAAATGGCAAAAATGGCAATTTTGCCCTCGTAAACCTTAAATATCTTCGTTAAAAACGCCCTTTTTTGTAAAAATTGTGTTATTTTTTTTATGAAAAATCGCAATAAAAAGGTTTTATGCTCGATTCTAAATTGTTAAGTATTCTTTGCTGCCCGGAAACGCGTCAGCCTCTTTCGCAGGCTGATGCGGATACCATCGCTCTTGTGAATAACGCTATTCAGGCGGGTTCGGTTAAGAACGTTGCCGGTGAAAATGTGGCCGATATTTTAACGGAAGCCCTTGTGACACCAGACGGATCTCGTCTCTATCCGGTTCGCGAAGGAATACCTGTACTTTTAGCGGATGAAGCTGTTCTTCTTCCATTGGAGAAATGATGGCTGTAACGTTGGATTCTCTCAAAAAGGCTATAAAAAAGAATAAGGGGCGTTCTCAGGCTATGGCCTGGCTTGCCGATATGGAACGCGCTTCTGGTGATTATGAAGCTGCCCTTAAAACTGTCGATGCTGCTCTTGCGGCGTATCCGTCCGATGTTCCGGCTATGTTGGTCCGAGCCAAAATCTTGGCCGGTCAGCAGGATTTTGCGGGAAGTATCACCGAATACAAGAAGGTGATTGCCAAGGATCCTTTCTGCCTCGCTGCACACAAGAGAATGGGCGAGTCCTACGATAAGCTGGGCAAGGAAACCGAACGCAATGCCTGTTTCCGCCGTGTTCACGACATGGATCCGCTGGACACGTTCTGGAAAGATGAATACGATGTACAGATCGAAGAAGATCAGTCTGTCGCTACTATGGCTCCGCCACCGATGGACGATGAAAGTTCGTTCACGATGGATTTGGGCAATGAACCTGAAAATACGGAAACGTCTGAAGAAGAAGACAATGTCTTTGCCGATCTGGCTTCGTCACTTTCGAATGCGGACGATGAAGACAGTTCTTCAATGGATGCTTTACGCGATTCCTTGGATATTGCTTCGGATGAACTCGCTAAGAGTGGTGCTGTTTCTGAAACCTCGAATTTTGACGACAATGCCCTAGATTCAAGCGAAGTGACTTCGGCTATTTCTGGAATTTTGGGAGGGGACGAAGATTTTGATTTGTTAGGAGGGGCTTCCAAAAAAGAAGATTCTGCTGCGTCATCTTTGTTCTCTAGCTTCTCGGATGACGAGGAAAAAAAAAATCTAGATGAACCGGCTGAGTCCGATAATCCGTTTGAAAGTCTTGTAGAAGATAAGCCTAGTGAAGTTGTCGAAGAAGCTCCAAGTGAAAATCTTTTTAGCTTGGATAGCTTGGACGAACCTCAGGTGGCAGAAGAACCTGCGGAAAAGCCTGCTGAAAGCGCTGCTTCTCCTATGCACATGGAATTTTCGGATGAAGAAGCCGAAACTGAAAGTGCGGAAGCCAATCTATTTGATTTAGATGATAGTTTGGATGAAACGCCGAAGACCGAAGAACCTTTGATGTTTGAAGAAACTCCAAAGGTCGAAGAATCTCCGGTGGTTGAGGACGCGCCTAAGGTTGCGGAAGCTCCGAAAGCTGAAGAACCTGAGACAAACGTCAATGACGCATTTTCTTCCATTTTCGGAGAAGATGATCTTCCGGAAGAATCTATACCGGTAGCTGAAAAACCGGTAGCAGATAAACCAGCATCCGAGGATTCTGATTTCAAATTTGAAGAACCTGCTGCTGAACTTGCTGAATTTGCGGCTCCGGCCGAACCGGCTGTAGAAGAGCCTGTCGCTGAAAAAGCTGCTCCAATATCGTTGGATGAACTTGCTGAAGAAGACTCCTTTAGTAGCTTGTTCGAAAAGTCCGCAGATGCAGACTTTAGTATGGATGAAAAACCTGCTGAAGAACCGTCCGTTACTGAAACTGTAGAAAGTGTAAAACCGGCAGCTCCTGCCGAAGAAGAATCGTTTGGTGGTTTGTTCGAAAAGTCTGCTGATGCAGATTTTAGTATGGACGAAACTCCTGCAGAAAAGCCTGTAGAAGCAGCACCCGAGGAAAGTAAACCTTCGGAAAACGATGTGCCTGCAACGCACATGGCTTTTTCCGAAGAGGAATCTCCATCTAAATTAGATGATAACTTTGTTCTTGATTTAGATGAACCGGCAGAAGAAACTGCTATTGAAAAAGCTCCAGTCTTTGAAAATCCCGCTGCAGAAGTTGCCGTCGAAAAGAGCCCTGTAGTTGAAGAATCTGTTGTTGAAAGTGCTGCTCAAGCAGCTCCTGCAGCGGCAGAAAGTTCTGCTGATAATGTGGATGGCGCTTTTGATGCTCTCTTTGGTGAAGACGAACTCTTTGAAGAGCCGCCTGCAAAGGCTGCTGCTGTCGAAGAACCAGTTGCAGAAGCTCCAGTGATTGAAGAGGCTGTTTCAGAAAAGCCAGTCATAGAGGAAACTCTTGCTGAACCTGCTATTGCTGAAAGTGCAGCGCCTGCAGAAACCGTTCAAGAACTAGCTCCTGCTCCAGCTGCGGCAGAAAGTTCTGCAGATAATGTGGATGGTGCTTTTGATGCTCTCTTTGGTGAAGACGAACTCTTTGAAGAGCCGCCTGCAAAGGCAGCTGCTGTCGAAGAACCTGTTGCAGAAGCTCCCGTGATTGAAGAGGCTGTTTCTGAAAAGCCAGTCGTAGAGGAAACTCTTGCTGAACCTGCTGTTGCTGAAAGTGCAGCGCCTGCAGAAACCGTTCAAGAACCAGCTCCTGCTCCAGCAGCGGCCAAAGAAGAAGATGTCGCTAAGGAAATGGGGGGCGCCTTTGCCTCCATGTTTGGCGATGAAGATGACTTGGATTTGCCTGAAGAAAAAACTTCGTCCAGTTCTGCTCCGTCGTCGGAACCGGCTGAAGTTGCCTTGGCTGAAGAACCGTTGAGCCAAGAAGCAACTGGTGCCGAAATCGAAGAAAGCTCTGTAAAAGAAAGTGCAAAGGATAACGTCGAAGACACTGTTGAAGAATCTTTTGAAAACATTTTTGGTGCCGATGCCGACGACGATCTTCCTGAAGAAAAAGTTGAAACGGTAGCAAAAGCAGCGCCTGCCGCAGCACCGGCTGAAAAACCGGCTCCGGTAGAACATCCTGTTGAAGCCGAAAAACCGGTTGATGAGGTCCAGAAGCCGATTGAGGAATCTTTCGACAACATCTTTGGAAGCGCTGACGACGATCTTCCTGAAGAAAAAGTTGAAACTGTAGGAAAAGCAGCGCCTGCCGCAGCACCGGCTGAAAAACCGGCTCCGGTAGAACAGCCTGTTGAAGCTGAAAAAAAGGTTGCCGAAGTCGAAAAGCCTGCTGAAAAGGCTGAAAAAGCTCCTTCTGCAGAATTAGATTCCATAGACTCCGAAGTTTCAAACGCTTTCGCAGGCTTGTTTGATGAAGATGATTCTTTGCCGGAATCGGATGTGCCGAACAACAAGGGCGTTGATTATCTGATGTCCGGTGATTCTGATGATGAAGTTTCTGCAAGTCTTGTCAATAATGCTGAAGCTCCGTTGTCTCGCGGTGCTCCTGATTTGGACGACAGCCTGAATACACGTACGCTTGCCGACATTTATATGGAACAAGGTGTTTACAACAAGGCTCTTGAAATTTATGCGGATCTTGCAAAGAAGGATCCGAACAATGCTGAAATCAAATCGCGGTTGAGCGAAATAGAAAAGCTTTGCCGTGAAAAGTTTGGAGAAGGCTAATATGGCAGAACTTCGCATTGAACAGCTCTTGCGTGAAATGGTGAACCGCAAGGCGTCTGACTTGCACTTGCGAGTTGGCGTTCCGCCGGTTTACCGTATCAATGGTACATTGCAGAAAATTTTTGACGTGCGTATTGATGGTGCCATGATGGATTCTTTCTTGGATGATATCATGAACCGCGACCAAAAGCAGCGTTTCGAAACGAACAAGGAATGCGACTTTGCTGTGGGCGCCCGCGATATGGGCCGTTTCCGTGTGAACGTGTTCCGTCAGCGTGGTACGATTGCCGTTGTGATTCGTCATATTAAGGCTACGATTCCTCCGTTCGAAGAATTGCATTTGCCCGAAATCATTCGCGAGTTGGCTTTGACAAAGCGCGGTCTTGTGCTTGTTACGGGTACGACGGGTTCTGGTAAGTCGACGACGCTTGCGTCCATGATTGACTACATCAATCAGAAAGAATCCGTGAACGTCATTACGGTTGAAGACCCGATTGAATACCTTTATAAAGACAACGTAGCGATTATCTCGCAGCGTGAAATCGGCGTGGACACTCTTTCGTATGCAAACGCACTTCGTGCGGCGCTTCGTCAGGACCCGGACGTGCTCCTTGTGGGTGAAATTCGTGACTTGGAAACGATGCAGATTGCTTTGACTGCTGCTGATACGGGCCACATGGTGTTTGCGACCATCCATACGACGAACGCTGTAGAAACAATCCATCGTGTGCTTTCGATGTATCCGCCGCACCAGCATGACGAAATTCGTCTCTTGCTTGCTGAAGTTCTCGCGGGCATTATTTCGCTTAGACTTTTGCCGACCAAGGATGGCAAGGGCCGTGTGCCTGCTGCTGAAATCCTCGTGAATACGGGTGCCATCAAGGAATATATCCAGGACAAGGATAAGATTGACATGGTGGAACAGGCTGTTGCCGAAGGCCACATCCAATATCATAGCCAGACGTTCGACCAGGCGCTTTTGGAACTTTACCAGAACGAACAAATCTCGCTCGAAACGGCTATGAATGCTGCAACGAATCGCGATGACTTTGATCTTAAGATTCGTGGTATTTCTGGTACATCTGACCGCGGCTGGATGTAGTTAGTAGACAGTAGGCGGTAGGCAGTAGACAGAAAATTGCAATAAGAAATTTTTTGTCATGTCGATTTAAAAGATGTTTGTAATTGAAAAAGGCGAGCAAAAATGCTCGCCTTTTATCTTTAGTCTTTCGTCTGTAGGGCCTCTACGGCCCGTTCTTTCGTCTACTTCGTATAAACGCATCTGTCGTTACTGTTTCCGAAGCAGGTCTTGTTCATGCCGCTCACGCTGTTTACGACACTTGGCTTACCAACGCTAGACACCATCTTGCTTCCGGAGAAGCTTGGCTTGAACGCGATTTCGGAAGTGCCATAGTAGTCGTTAGCTGTGAAGTTTACGCTATACTGCGTGCCTTCTTCGGAGTTGTTTGTGCCGAATCCGAGAAGTTTTGCGTTTGCAGAAATGTTTGTGGTTCCGTCGGAATCGACCATGCCGCCCATACCGCCGTTCATGCGGCATTCCACGACGATTACACCGCCAGAAATCGTAATGTCACCATTGCTGTCGACACCGTCTGTATCGCCTGTGCCTACGTAAATGTAGTGGTAACCGCCCGTAACCGTGAGTTTGCCGGTGCTTCCGCCACCGGGACCGAAGCCTCCGCCGCTGAATCCGCCTGGGTCGCCGCGACCTGTGTTGCCACCGGTCGATGTAGACGTTCCGCCAGCAGCATTCCAGCCATCATCCGTGGTGATGACGCTTGTAATGCCGCCTTCAAGGTGCATGTCCGGGGATTCCATGCCTTCGTAGGCGAGGGTGACGCTGATGTTGGCTTTGTCCTTGACATAGAGCGCTTTTTCGGCATGGACTCCATCGTCATCTGTAGCAACGGTAACGGATCCGCCTGAAACAGTAATGGTTCCGCTGCTGTGGAGGCCGTCATCGCGGCTGTTGATATCGATAATGCCTGCGCTGATGGTGATGCTCGAATCGCCCTTGATACCCTTCATGCTTTCGGTCGGAGAGCAGGAACTGCCGCCCATTCCGCCTGGGCCACCGCGACCAGAGCTGTTTCCTGCGTTGTTTGTGGGATCGCTAAGGCAGCTGTGGCCGCCGCCTGCTGTAACCTTGATTGTCGGGGATGTCGATTCGCCATTAGCAATGACAACTGCATTGGCAGCGGTGATGCCGTCGAATGCAGAATTGATGGTGATTTCGCCACCCGTGATTTCGATAGAACCCTTGCCGGATGCTAAATCTGTAGCATCTTCGGTATCGCTCTTGATGCCATCGCCTTCAGTCGTAGTGATATTGATTGTGCCACCGCTAATGGCTACAGTTTCTTTGCCTTTAAGACCGTTGTTCTTGGCTTTGACCGTAATGAGGCCGTTCTTGATTCTCAAATCGTTGCTGGTGTGGATGCCGTTATTGTAGTTGCCGTTGACAACGAGCGTTCCTTCGCCTTTGATGGTGAGGTCGTCCTTGGCGTAAATGCAGGCTCCTGTTGTATCGATTTTGACTTCGCCGTTGTCGTTGGTGTAGCTGTAATTTTGGGTTCGGGTGGCGGCATCGCTGAAGGTATTGGTCGTGCCGTTCTTTGCCACAACGAAAGCTTTGTTTGCCTTCTGGATGTAAATTGGAGCGTCTACCGTATTGGTGAGCGTGAGTCCTTTCATGTTCAGGTAAACGGTGGTATCGCTTTTTGCGGTTGAAACTAAAATTTGTGCATCGCTTCCGGAATAGCTTCCGCTAAAGTCGTATTCACCGCCGCAGGTGATTTTTACGGAACCGCCCTGAATGTTTACGCAATTCCCGCCGTTGGCAACTGTTGCGCCGCCTGCGGCGTAGGTGATGACCGGGCGCTCGCCGGTATTTTTGTTAATTTGTTCGCTTTGCTCGCTAGAGGAACTCTGTGCCGTGGGCGTTGCGGAACTGCTGGAATTTATGCTTGGAGTTACGTTGCTCGAAGAACTCTTGCCGCTCGGCTTTGTGCCGTTGCTGCTTGAAGATGCCGTGGTTGCGCTGCTTTCCGGTGATTCTGTTGGCGTGCCGGTTTCGGAATCGCTAGAAGTAATATCAATGTAGCCCTCGTCTGCTGTAGAAGAGGAACTTTCGCTATCAATCCCTGCGATGGGGTTGCCTGTGTTGTATAAATCAGAATTCGAGTCAGAACAGCTCGTGAGCATTCCTAGCGAAAATCCTGAAATGCAGCCCATGATCAAGATTCTTTTATTCATGTTTTATATCTCCCATTCATCATTTCTTCAAAACATATATTTCGTCAAGGAACATTAGAATAGAGGATTTCTGCTTTTTGGGTGACGTTTCTTTTTAAAACGGAACAAAAGGTTCCGAACGGGACGAAATGGGTCAAAATTTTCATTTTTCGCGGAGAATGCGTATGAAAATGCTACATTATTGCAATGGATTTTAAGAAAATTATTCCCTTTTTATCATCTTTCTTTCTTTTTGCTGGCGTAAGCGGTTCTATGGCTGCTTCGCCGGTGATTGAACCCGAACGCACGTTCAATTTGCGGACGCTCGAAACGGCACCGATGCTGTTCGAGTACCACCGACAGACGGTTGGAAACGAGCGCCAGTATTTTACCTACCCGCGTAGGGATACGACGTTCCGCAAGAACTTCGTGAAGACTGAAGGGAATGCGCTCTTGTACTATGATAACTTGCGCGGCGCAGGTATTTTAGGCAACGGACTCCAGTTCAAATGCGACTCTGCGGATACCGCTTGTGCGGCAAAGGCAACTGCTCTTGAAAATGCCATTCCGCGTGCTGCTATTGCGGCAAGCATTGTCGGTGGTATTGATTATCGCGGTGGCGAGCATATCAACGATGTGGATCATAGTAGCAGCAGGGTGGGGAAGACTGCCGGCGACACGATTTGGCCGGGAATTGACGGGGGCCTTTATGTGCGTGGCTTTGTTGATTCTGTTGACTTCGTTTTGGATGCCCGTATTTATAGTGAAGGTCATTCTGCGAAAAGGCCTCGCTCTTTTGACCGGGAATTTTTGGAAATTCAAAATGATGATAAAAAGTCCGGTGCAGACTACACAAGCTATGCTCGTTATCGTACGCATTTTGCGTTTAACTACGATTGGCTGCGTCTAGACTTTGGCCGTGACGTGATGCATTGGGGCCCTGGTTATTACAACAACCTCTCATTAAACCAGTTTGCGATTCCGTACAATATGATGAGCTTGGACTTGATGATTGGTCCTTTGCGCGTGATGAGTTTTTATGCGGACTTGCGTATTTATAGTAGCATGGATCTTCGAAATAAGGATAGTACGCGAAATCTCTTTGGTCACCGCTACGAACTTGCTGTAGGGAACGCTACGTTTGGTATTAGTGAACTTACGGTACTTCATGATGATATGAAACCATGGCTGTTTGTTCCGACGGCTCCGCTGTTCATGGAAAAAGGGAATTATGCGGAATCCAGCAACAATGGTTCAATATCTTTTGATTTCAACTACCGCTTGTTTAATTCTGTTCGTCTTTATACAGAATTTTTCTTGGACGATATGGATTCGCCGATTAGCCTAATCAGAAATGACAATATCGAAGCGAAGTGGGCTTGGATGGCGGGTTTCCAAGCAGGGCATGATTTTTATATCAAGGGGCATAAGCTTGAAACGGGAACGATTTTTGAATATGCCCGTGTAGAACCTTATGTTTATACGCATTTTAAAAAGAATACCGCTCAAGTGGCTCACTTAGGTTATCCGCTTGGAAATCAGGGCGGGCCGAACAGCCGCACGATTGACTGGAATCTCTTTGCTCGCTTGGATGGTCACATTTTTGCATCGGTCCGTCAGACTTGGTTCTGGAAAGGGACTGATTATGGCAGTTCCGTGAACGATACGACTCCGGATTCGGGTCATATGTTAAAGCATAAGAGCTTTTTGAAGGGTGCTAAGCTCAAGTATTCGCTCACTCCTGCAATCAGCTATGACGGACAGCGTTTCTCGTTTATGGGCGAGTTGACATTGATTGACGACCGTAAAACCTACATCCGCGCCGGATTCAAATTCTAGACGATAGGAGTAGACTGTTAACAGTAGGCAGCCCTTCGACAGGCTCAGGGAACTGATTAGGTTGGTGTGCTTGCCGAACCATGCCGCGATTATAAAACTTTTCACTTTCTACCGACTACTTCCTACTGTCTACTAATCACTAACCACTAACCACCAACCACTAGCCTTTGTTTATGAAAAAGCCTGAACTTTTAGCACCTGCGGGTGACCTTGTGCGAATGAAGTATGCGTTTGCTTATGGTGCAGACGCTGTATATGCAGGGCAACCTGCTTTCTCGTTGCGCGCTCGCGAAAATGGTTTCAAGAACTTGGACGACCTTGCCGAAGGCATCGCCTATGCGCATGAACATGGCAAAAAGTTTTACCTTACAAGTAACGTCATTCCGCGAAATGTGAAGGTGGAATCGTTCCAAAAGGCTTTGAATGCAGCTTTGGAACTCAAACCTGATGCGCTTATTGTTGCGGATCCGGGCTTTGTGGGTTGGCTTTTGAAGGAACATCCCGAAACGGAAGTGCATTTGTCTGTGCAGGCGAATACCACTAACTACTTGGCCGCTTCGTTTTGGAAAAATCTAGGTGTTCGTCGAATTATTTTAAGCCGTGAACTTCGTCTATCTGAAATTTTAGAGATAAAGAAGCAAGTTCCAGACCTTGAACTGGAAGTGTTCGTCCATGGCGCTGTTTGTATGGCAATGTCTGGCCGTTGCATGCTCTCGAACTGGGTGACGCACCGTGACGCCAATCAGGGCGCCTGCGATAACAGCTGCCGCATGCCGTATCGTTTGTACGCGAACTCCGGTCCACAGGTTGAGGACTATCGTGAACACGAAGGCTCGTTTACGCTCCAGCGCACGGATCGCCCTGAACTGGACCCGATTGCGCTCGACGAAGACACTTGGGGAACGTACTTTATGAGTAGTCGCGACCTTTGCGCCTTGGATGTAATCCCGGAACTTGTGGCGGGCGGGCTTGATTCGTTCAAGATTGAAGGCCGTACGCGCTCGGTTTACTACTTGAGCCAGGTGGTTCGCGCTTACCGTATGGCTATTGATGCGGTTGCTGCCGGGAATCCGGTGCCCGAAGAAAGCCGCCGTGCAATTCGATTTGTCGATGGGCGAGGCTTTATGCCGGGATTCTTGCGTGGTCCCTTGCCGCAGAATTACGAGGCAACGCATGTGGATGCCGAAGGCGGCTGTGTTGCAGCTCAGGTCAAGGATTTTGATGCGGCTACTGGCGCATGCCTTGTGAACGTGAAGAACCCGTTTTCGATGGATGATACCTTAGAACTCATGACTCCCGACGGAATGAACCCTGTTGAGGTCGAAGAACTACTAGATTTTAGGGGCGCTGCCGCTGATAGATTGAATCCGGGAACTGAAGGGCGAGTTTTTCTGGGAAAAAATACCTTAAAAAACGAAAAAAACGCCAAATTCAGCTTTCTTGTGAAAAAATCGAAGGCTTAGCAGTGCATTAATAAAATAGATTTGTGTTATGGCTGTCGATGAGGCGACAAAAAAGCAGGACGAGTTAGAACTTTATCAAATTGATGATAAAGCTATCGTCCCATTCTTCCAGAAACATCTGGAGGAATTACGGCAGTTCATTCACGATCACGAACACAACAATCTTTGCTTGTTGGTGTTGCTGAAACAATTTATTCGTACTTACCGCATGCCGTTCAATATGCAGCGCTATATGGAAGTCCAGAGGACTTTTATCCAGCGCTCTTTGCACGACAAAATTCAGGACCGCCAGCAGGCGGTAAGCCATTGGATTCAGGAATTTGCAGGCCGGCACCGCAACCGCATGATCCAGCTGCAATGCTTGTATCTTGATCGCGTTAAGGACCGCTTGCTTCCTGAAATCGAAAAACTGCTCGAAAACCGGATTGACCATCTGCAAGAAAAACTCGGTGAACAAGGTTCTGAACAAACTTCGCACGATTCCACGAATCCATAAATGAAAAAAATATGGATTCCTGCCAGTTTATCCTGGATTTGTTCCGGGACGGGGATGATGTTGTTTTATGCTAGTAACATAAACTAGTTTTGTTCCACAATCCGCTGCGCTCTTTCGACTGTAAATTACGTTCTATGATACAGCATGTAACTCAGTGAAAATCAACAAGTTACATTTTTCTTATTCGTAAAAAGTGCCTTTTTTACGCAAAAATCGCCGTTTTGTGTAAAGTTTGTATGTTTAATGTAAGAAAAATCTTGTCAAGGGATGTTTGAAAAAATACCTGTTGATAACTTGTGCTAATAATAAGTGATAATTTTGTTGCACATACGTTCGTAAGGATGGTGTAAATTGGAAAAATTTGGATAAAAATTGTTTTTAAAAAATTATTGCCGATTTTGAACAAAAAATGGACATTTAATTTTTTTTTCGTTTGTGGCGCTTGTTCTTGCAAAATCCTTTCTTATTTTTTGCTTGCTCTTTTATAATCTTGACTGGTTTTTTAGATCGTGGATAATACTGTTTCTTTGTTGGATATTGCAGAGTCGCCCTGGCAACAGGTGCTCGACCGCGTGCGTTCGGAATGTAAGGACTTTTTTGGTGCCGTGATTCTTGACGCTCTTGGTTACGAGGGAATGTGCAATGGCTATGCCATGCTTACAGTTCCTGACGAGCTTCGCGAAAATTGGGTAAATTCCCATTATGGGGATTTATTGCGCAAGTCCTTTACGACTGTATTCGGTAGTGAATTTGTTGATTATCGCATTCGCCAGATTGCGCCTTCGGATCCGATTCCAGAAATCAAGCTCACGATGCCTGTTATCCCGAAGGTTGTACAAGCTCCGAAACCGGTAAAGCGTCCGAAACAGGCTTTATCGCTTTATGCACGATATACGTTTGAAAACTTTGTCGAAGGGGAGTGCAATTCTACCGCATTCCGCGCTTGTCAAGCGGTTGCCGAAAATCCGGGCGATCCGTCCTTGAATCCGTTGTTCGTGTATGGCGAAAGCGGCCTCGGCAAGACTCATTTGTTGCAGTCTATTGCTGCTAAGATCCAGAAAAGCCGCCCTGAAGCTTCTATTGTTTATTGCCATGCTTACGATTTCTTGCGCGATGCTACTGCGATGGCTTCTGCCTTGCACAACAAGACGGGCAATGTGCGTGAACTTGCTCAGAAGTTCCGCGAACGCTATGAACTTTGCGATGTCCTTTTGCTCGATGACGTGCAACTCTTGGAAAAGGGCCTCTGGACGCAGGAACGCCTTGCCATATTGATTAGGCATTTGCGTGCCGAAGGCAAGCAGGTGGTGATTTCTTGTGACCGTCATCCGTCCAAGTTCAAGGTTGTCGATACGGATTGCGATCGCAGTGCTTCGAAATCTTCTATCCCGAGCATTTCCAAGAAGCTTTTGACTCCGCTTGAATCTTGTGTTGCCGTGGGTATTGACGAACCGGATCTTGCAACCCGCATGCATTTGATTAGTAAAAAATCTGAGGACTTGCCGTTTGCAAAGGCAGACCGCGAAGAAATTTGCCGTTACCTTTCGATGCCGCCTCGCAAGAACGTGCGCTTGATTGAAGGTCTTTTGAATTTCCTCGGCGCGATGAACATGTTCTGCAAGGCTGATTTGAACTTGAATAGCGTCAAGCGTCTTGTGGCTCCGTCAGAACATGGTGGCCATGTGGAACTGACGGCCAAGAATATTATTGAAGCAGTCGCGCTGGAATACCGCGTTGAAGTTTGCGAGCTTTCGTCGAAGCGCCAGTCTGCTTCGATTTCTACACCCCGCAAGGTGGCGATGTTCCTTTGTCGTGAATTGACGACGGACTCGCTCCAGAATATTGGTGCTATGTTCTGTAGGGACTATGCCACTGTAATCGCCGCCATAAATTCCCTAAAAAAGCAGATGGAAAAGGATGCGTCCCTTGCAAGACGCATTCAAGATATCCGTTATATGTTGGAAGCCTAGCATGATTGCTTTATTGACGGGTGGCGCCGGCGTCGTAGGGAAGGCGTTGTGCCGGGAACTTATAGCACGGGGCGTGTGTGTCCGCGTCTTGACGCTTCCGGGCGATTCTTTGGCGAAGTCCTTACCGAGCGAGGTGGATGTTCGTTACGGCGATGTGACCGATTTTGATTCTATTCGAGGGGCGTTCGAAAACGTTGATGTCGTCTATCACTTGGCGGCAATTCTTTTATCGACAAAACGCGGTGCGTTTGAACATGTGAATACGGACGGCACGCGAAATGTGTTGGAAGCTAGCAAGCTTGCAGGTGTTCGCCGTTTCCTTTATGTTTCGAGCATTTCGGTGACGTATCCGGTGCTCACTCCTTATGGCGAAAGCAAAAAGAAGGGCGAGGCTTTGGTGCAGGCGTCTGGACTCGACTGGACGATTGTGCGCCCGACGCTTGTGATTGGCGATGGGGGCGGTGTCGAGTTCAACATGTTCCGCGATTACGTAAAGCGATTCCCGGTTTATTTTATGCCGGGTGGCGGTAAGTGCTTAAAACGCCCGGTCCGCAGTGTGGACTTGGTCAAGGGAATTGCCGTGGCAGGGCTTATGTCGAGTGCGGTGGGGAAGACTTACGCTCTTGCTGGCTCGACCGTGATGACGATGGCGGAGATGGCGGCGCATGTTTTGAAAAATGCCGGGATGCGCCACTTGATGATTCCGCTGCCGTGGTGGATTTCGAAACGGCTTGCCGTCTTGAAAAACTGGATTGGCGGCGAGCGCGTGTCTGCCGAGCAGGCTTTGGCGGGATTCTTGTACGATGCCGCCCCGTCCATCAAAGAGGCTGAATGCGACCTCGATTACCATCCGGGCAGCCCGTTTTGAGTGCTTAGAACTTTGGTTCGGCAAGCTCACCAACCTTATCGAGGTCCCTGAGCCTGTCGAAGGGCCAACTAAGTTCTAAGAGCGCAGCGGGCTAAGTTCTGCCAACTTAAAAAACTTCTATATAATACATTTCTCTCAAAATTGGGCGCTTTTTGGCATTTTCCCTGTATAAATAGTAAATATATATTGGTCTAAATTAGACTAAATAAATTATATTAGTTACCATGAATAAGAAAAAATTGCTTGCTCTTTTGGTTTCCTCCGCATTCCTTTTTGCTGCATGCGGTGAGGACGATCCGGTTTCTCCCAACAATAAAGAAATTTCGTCATCTTCTGTTGCTGAAGACGATGATTGCGATTCCGCTAAATGCAACGAAAAGTCTTCTTCTTCAAAATCCGTAGATAAGAAGTCTTCGGATTCAAAGGATGGTGACAAGAAATCTTCAGATTCCAAGGACGAAAAGAAATCTTCTTCCTCCACTAAGGATGAAAAGTCCTCTTCTTCTGTCAAGGATGAGGCGAAGTCTTCTTCGAGTGCTGATGCTCCTAAGTCTTCTTCATCTTCTGCAGCTGTTCCTGAAGGACCTCGTGCTGCAAAACTTACGGACCTGGAAAAGAATATTGAACTAAAGCTGTTCGATCAGACGGTTTACCTTTCTACCGGTAGCAAGCTGGGTCTTGTCGCTCTCCGCATTCCGGATGAAATGTGGTTGGTGACCTATACGGATTTTGCAAATGGCGAAGTGAAGTTTGTCGATGGCAATGTCGGCAAGCAGTATGCAGAAACGGATGCCGTTAAAAAGATTTTGGAAAAAGTCAAGACCGGTATAACGATTTCGTTCATTGTCGATAAGGATGGCGTCGTCAAGTATGCGGTCAATGGCTCGAAGGAATATAGCGAAGCTGTAAAGGCTAGCGTTGCGGTCCTGAAGGGCAAGGTTTCCAAGGCCGAAGATATTAAGGACAAAATTTACAAGTGCACCGATGGCGACACCACAAGAACTTTCACGTTCTTTGACAATTCGTATATCGTTGAAAATGGAGTTGGTGATAAAGTTGCCTATTGGATTGGCGGCCATTATGATATCCAACGTAGCACGTTGTTGATGCGTCCGGCGTACTATAACAAGTCTGTTTATTCGATGTTCACCTATTCTGTTGGAACGGATAACACTATCGCTCCGTCTGATGGCAAGGCTATGAACTGCAATGTCGAAGCTAGCGATTATGCATATGAAAAGGCTAGCGATTTTGTCGGTGAATGGCAGGCTTCTAATAACGGCATTGATTGGGAATTCTCGCTCAAGGCTGATGGAACGTTCGAACTGGCTGCTTTTGAAGGCAATAAGAATGTCGAATCTAAGACCGGCGTTTGGGAAGTTTATGGTTACCACATGATGATGCGTAACACGGGCTGCTTGCATCGTGAAACGTGTACATCGAGCATTCATGGGCAACTCCAGACAGGACCGATCGATAAAGCAACCAACAAGATTAGCGGATTCTCGTTCATCCATAGTGACCCGGATACGCCGAAGATTCCGACCTCCTTTGACGCCCCGCAGTACGAGTAGTTGTGTTTAGAACTTAGACAACTGCGTAAGGCGAGTGAAGCAGGATTGCTTGCAAGCCTATTTAACGCTAAAGCGTTGTCTCTTGAGCTCTCAGAAATAGTCAAATATTTTTTGACTGCTTCATTCGCTTTTCGAGACTTTCCGAGCCTAGCAGTTGAGATTAGAGCGAAGTGATAATCGCACTTAGAACATTACTCTTCCCTCTAAGTTATGCGAACTAAGTTCTAAGAGCGGAGCGGTCTAAGTTCTGCCAACTTGCATTTTATAATGCG
The DNA here is from genome assembly GCF_902779965.1 of Fibrobacter succinogenes. Classification (NCBI taxonomy): domain Bacteria; kingdom Pseudomonadati; phylum Fibrobacterota; class Fibrobacteria; order Fibrobacterales; family Fibrobacteraceae; genus Fibrobacter; species Fibrobacter succinogenes. Next base: position 130,712 of record NZ_CACZDK010000001.1, read on the forward strand.
TTTGAAAAAAGGCATCGCTCATGTGCGGTGCTTTTTTTTATTTTTCCAGCATAGAGGATATTGAAATGAAACTTTATGTGGTGCAGATGAAAATTCTGCCGGGTAATGTGCCGGCGAATATGCAAACGATGAAGGCTGCTTTTGACCGTGCTAAGGCTGCCGAAGTCGATTGCGTTGTGTTTCCGCGAAATGCTTTGACGGGCCCTTCTAACAAGGCTCTTCCTGTCGATTGGGCGGAAATCCGTAAGTATGCAGGCAACATGCCATTCTTCTTGTGCGGCGACGTGCTCGATGATACTCCGCTTTTGAATATAGCGCATGTGACGCATGGCAGCGATTTTTATGTAGTGGGCCGCCGTGAAGTCGAAAATAAGGAACTTTCGCATTTGGCAAAAGACTGCGCGATGCCGGTCGTGTGCTTGAACGGTGTTGGGACCGACAATACCGGTAAGAACATTTATGCGCTCTCTGGTGGAAGCCGCGTGTTCGATTGCGATGGTAAGGTTGTCTTTGAAATGCCGCTCTTTAGCGAAGCTGAAGCTGTTGTTGAATTTATCGATGGCAATGTGCAAGTTTATGCGGAATCGGCAAAGCCATACCCGAGCGAAATTGCCGAAATTCATGATGCGCTAGTGTTCATGATTCGTGAAAACTTGAAAATGTTCCACATTTCGCGCATGGTGATTGGCGCTAGTGGCGGTATCGATAGTGCTGTTTCAGCCGTGCTTTATTCTGAAGCGATTGGACCGGAAAATGTGTTCCTCGTGAACATGCCGACGCGCTTCAATTCCGATACGACGAAGAATGCTGCTCGCGACTTGGCCGAGAACTTGGGAACGCCTTACATGGTCGCTCCGATTTCTGACATTATAGAATCAGTTTGCCATACACTTGAACGTTGCTCTTTTGTGCGTAACGATACCGTGATGAAGGTCGCGGGAATCAACCACGAAAACTTGCAGGCGAGGACTCGTTCCGCTTCTATCCTTTCAACGGTCGCGTCAGTAGTGGGCGGTGGCGTCACTTGCAATGGCAACAAGAGCGAAGCGATGGTTGGCTACTGCACGTTGTACGGCGATTCTTGCGGCGTGATGTGCGCTATTGGCGACTTGTGGAAAACGCAAGTCTATGAACTCGCTCGTTATATCAACCGCGATAAGGAAATTATCCCGAAGGCATCGATTGATATTCCGGCGAGCGCAGAACTTTCCGAAGCGATGAACGTGGACGAAGGCAAGGGCGACCCGATTCTTTATCCGTACCACGACAAGCTTTTTGCGATGTGGGTCGAGAAGGGGGTAAGTCTGAACTTTACCGAAAAACTGTTGCTGGAAGGGACGCTTTGCGAAACGCTCGGTGTCGATGCGGCTTACTTCAAGTCGAAGCTCCCGACGGTTGAAGCAGCCCTCGAAGACATGCGCCTTTGGTACCGCCGTTTCAAGGGACTTGCATTGGCGAAGCGTATCCAGTTCCCGCCGATACTTTCTGTGAGCGGACACGCCTTCGGCGGCGAATACCGCGAAAGCCAGGTGAGTGGTTAGTGATTAGTGGTTAGTTAACAGGGTTGCTGTCATCCTCGCTTTGGCGAGGATCCATACGATTCCAATAGCGTTTACAAAATGTATGGATCCTCCTTCGGAGGATGACTTTGCCGCAATAGAAGCCTCCCTTTGAGATTGTGGGGACTGAACTCAACTTTTACAAGCCAGCTTTTTATACCTCAGAGGCGCGAAGTGCCGATCTCATTCCTCAAAGCGAGCTAACTTCTAGTAGCTTAGAGCTTAGAACTTAGAACAATGCACTTCTCTCTAAGTTCTAAGAGCGCAGCGGTCTAAGTTCTGCCAACTAAGTTCTGCCTACTGACCACTTCCTACCGTCTACCGTCTACTGTCTACTTCCTACTTCCTACTTCCTACTAATTTTTCTACATTTGTGCTTCAATGTTCAACCGCGGGTTCGCCTGCGATTATAAAGGATATTTATGAAAATTGCTGAAAAAACAGTCGTTCAGATGCATTACACCCTCAAGTCTGACGAAGGCGCCGTGATCGATTCTTCGGAAGGTCGCGAACCGCTCCAGTACATCCAGGGCATGCACATGATCGTTCCGGGTCTCGAAAAGGCAATGGTCGGTCACGATGTGGGCGACAAGTTTGATGTTGTCGTGATTCCGGCCGAAGGTTACGGCGAATACGATGAACGCATGACTCAGGAAGTCCCGCTCAACGTGTTCCAGGGAGTCGACAAGGTCGAAGCTGGCATGGCTTTCTTTGCCCAGACTCCGGGTGGTCCGATGCAAATCCGCATCAAGTCCGTTGGCGAAAAAACTGCTGTTATCGATGCTAACCACGAACTTGCGGGCAAAAACCTCAACTTCGCTATTGAAGTTGTGAGCGTGCGCGAAGCTACCGAAGATGACCTTAAGCCGTTTGAACACCATTGCTGCTGCGGTGGCCACGAAGGTGAAGATCACGAATGCAAGTGCGGCGAAGAAGGTCACGAATGCGAATGCGGTGGTCACGGCAACAAGGAAAACTGCGATGGTAACGGTGGTTGCGGTTGCCCCAACCATGATAAGCATCACGGCAAGTAATGCTTCGGGCTTGGCCCGCTAGTATTGCTCAAAAAAATTTGAAAAAAGGCTTGAACTCTTTGTACGTTCTGGCCTTTTTTTATTTAATTTAAAATAAGGAGTGTGGTTAAAATCACTAGAGGATGCCGTATGCGCTTTGCTAAAATCTTATCTGTGGCCGCGTTGCCAATGTTCCTGTTTGCTTGTAGCGATGACAATTCGTCGCTTAAAGTCAATAATCCTGAAGGCGAAACTCCGCAGGACTCTTCAAAGGTTGAACCGCCTCCTAATATCCCCGATGAAGATTTGAAACCGATTGCTAGGGATTTTTCCTCGATTTGGAGCGGCAATGGTACGGTCGAAGATCCGTTCCTTGTGACGAATGAAAAACAGTTGGCTTCGATTGCTTTTTATGTCAACGATTCCTCGATGACTTTTAAGGACAAGTTCTTTAAGGTAACAGCGGATATCGCTCTTACAAAAGCTTGGAGCCCGATTGGAATTTTTGGAAAGAATCCTAATGGTTTGGGTAACCGCGTCTTTAGCGGTTCTTTTGATGGCGCCTCCAAGACTATTTCTGGATTGACGATTAACGATACTGCTGCGTATACAGGTCTTTTTGGACTTGTTCGCGGTGCTCGTATTAGCAATGTTGTCATTAAGGATGCCAAGGTGAATGTTGGCTCTGTTGCTGGTGTGCTTGCTGGTTTGGCGGATTCTGTGACGGTAGAAAATTGCACGATTGATAATGCCGAAATCAAGGGTACGGAACATGTCGGTGGCTTGGTTGGCGAAGCCAAGTACGTTACTGTAACGAATATTGCGGTGACGGGTTCTGTAAGTGGCACAAACAATGTTGGTGGTGCTATGGGCAGCGTGCAAAACGGAACGCTCACGAATTTGACAAATTCTGCTACTGTGACTGGTAAATCTACTGTTGGCGGTGTTGTCGGCGGTTCTTCGAGCGTAGGCGACGAAAGCTCTATTTCCATGGCTTTGAACTATGGTGCTGTGTCGGGAACAAAGGATGTCGGTGGTGTTGCTGCAAAAATTTCAACGACCAAGATGGAACGTGTCGGCAACTATGGCGCCTTGACTGCGGACGAAAGTTCGATGAGCAATGTCGGTGGTGTTGTCGGTGTGGCTTCGAACAAATCTGTTATCAATGAAGTATTCAATGCAGGAACCATTACGATAACGAAGGTGATGGCTGCTGGAGGCGTCATTGGTAGCTTGAAGGCTGTTACGGCAACTAATGTGTTTAATCAGGGTGAAATTTCTGGTCAAGCATCCAACTTAGGAGGCCTTGTTGGTATTGTAGATAATGATGCTAAACTGGAATCGGGTTATAACTCGGCTAAGGTTCCTGATAATAATCTTTCTGGAATGGTGGCTGGCAAGGTTGCTTCGACCGCAACGGTTACGAACGTTTATTATGACAAGACCGTTGGCGGCTCGTGCCTCGTTGTTGCAAACCAAATGGGTATGGAACTTCCGACCGGATTTACGACCGAAGAAATGAAGGCGGCGACGTTTGTGGCGACTTTGAATGGCGCTGGCGCCGTTTGGGCAATCGATCCAGCTAAGTTTGGCGGCTATCCGTCCTTTAGCTGGGCCAAGTAATTTCTACATTTAGAACATGGCTAAAAAGAAAAAATTTTGGAAGTCGCCTTCTGCCGAGGCGGCTTTTCGTGGTAAAGAAGACAATCTCCGCAAAACTCTTCGCGAGATTGTAAGTGGTCAGAGCAGTTTGTTGCACCGTCCGGACGATTTGTACGAGGCGATTGCGAACGGTCTTGATGAAATCGAAAAAATCAAGGATGTCAAAGTCCAGCTGGAACTTTTGGCTTGGACGCTTCGTGCCGATTTCTTGGCGTTCAAGGCGGATGACGAAGAAATGGATACGTGGAACGATTTGTTCTACGATGCAGGAACATTCTTTATTGAAGTCGCAAAAACTTATGACGACAAAGATTACGTTGCCGACTTGATTCACGATTTGGCAGTGCGCCATGTGGGTGGGGAAGGCCGCGAGGTCGTGTTCCTCTCGATTGAAGATGTGATGCCGGTTGAACGCGCTAAGGCTTTGATTGTCGAACTGCTTGGCGTGATTGACGCCACGGAACTTGAAAATCGCGAAGATGTTCTCGATGCCATTTGCGACATGGCCGATGCTATCAAGGATACCGAAAATTTTGCGAAAGCTTCGCTTTACAAGGATCCGGACAAGAGCAATGCTACGCTTATCGACATTGCGAACTCTTACTTTGTCGCAGGCGATATTGCGATGGCCAAGCAATGGCTTGGCGATGTGAAGGATCCAGGCGCTGAAGACGAAGAAGCGTTCCTCGATTTGCAGGCCGCCATTGCCGACCGCGAAGGCCGCAAGACGGATTGTCTCAAGTTCGCCACGCGTTTGTACGAATGCTTCCCGAAGGTCATGAACCTTTCGAGACTTTGCATGCTCAAGAGCGGTTCGGAACTCGATAAGCTTTTGATTGACCATGTGAAGTACCGCAGCAATGCTTGCGACACGAGCTACATGATGCTCCTTGCGAACCTCAAAAAGTTTGAGTTGCTGGGCCAATACGTCAATCACTTCGAAAAGGAATTGCCTGCGCAAGACGCCGCTGAATTGAATGCGATTTCGGATGAACTCGAACGTGCGGGCGAAAAGGAACTCGCGAAGCACATCCGCGAATGGACCGTCGAAGAACCCGAAGACGCTGAAGCCTTTGACGACAAGGAATAGCGATTACTGCGATAAGCCGGGCGTTGCGGGCTGGCGTCTGAAGCCCGCTAGAGAGGGTGATGGATGGTTCGGCAGGCTCACCAACCTTTTCTATGTCATTAGCCTGACGAAACAGAAATCAGGGGGAGACTTCCCCCACCTAACAACTTCCTACCGTCTACTTCCTACCGTTTACTCTAAGTTCAGCCAACTTTCTTTCGTCTTTGACCTTTCGCTTCGCTCAAGTTCCAAATGCTAACCTCGGTCATGTCAAAACAAGTTTTGCCGCGACTCTCGGAGGACGCATTTGTCGTCTATCCATAATCACTTTCTACTTCCTACTGTCTACTAATTACTATTTTTATAACATGAATTCTTCTAAAAAAGTCCTTTTATACGATACAACTCTCCGTGACGGTAACCAAGACCGTAAAATAAGTCTCTCTTTAGCCGACAAGGTGCAGATTGCACGAATTTTGGACCATTTTGGATTTGACTATATTGAAGGCGGTTGGCCGAACCCCAGCAATCCGACAGACGAAGAATTTTTCAAGCTTATCAAGGATGTAAAGCTCAAGCACGCAAAGATTGCCGCTTTCGGTTCTACGCGTCGTCCTAAAATTTTGCCGGAAAATGATCCGCTTTTGCAGGCTTTGATCAAGTCCGAAGCTCCGGTCAAGACGATTTTTGGTAAGAGCTGGGATTTGCATGTAACGGATGTGATTCGCACGACGCTTACGGAAAACCTCGACATGATCGAGTCTTCTGTGGCATACCTCAAGGAATATTCTGAGGAAGTGATTTACGATGCCGAACACTTTTTTGATGGCTACAAGGCAAATCCGGAATACGCGATTGAAACGCTCCGAGCCGCAGAAAAGGGCCATGCCGATTGCATCGTGCTTTGCGATACGAACGGTGGAACGATGCCGTGGGAAATCGAAAAAATCATAGCGGATGTGCAAAAGCATATTTCTACTCCGCTTGGCATCCATGTGCATAACGATAGCGGACTTGCTGTTGCGAACTCGCTCTACGCCGTGAAGGCCGGTTGCTTGATGGTGCAGGGCGTGGTAAACGGTTACGGTGAACGTTGCGGTAATGCAAACCTTACGACGATTGCTGCCGATTTGAAGTTCAAGATGGACCGCGATTTTGCTGCCGCTAAAAAGTTGAGCCATTTGCGCCAGCTGAGCGGCAACATCGACCAGATTGTGAATTTGCCGAGCGACGTGCATGCTCCGTATGTGGGCGATGCCGCATTTGCCCATAAGGGTGGTGCGCATATCGATGGCGTCATGAAGGTTTCTCGCAGTTTTGAACATATCGACCCGCATTCCGTGGGTAATGATCGCGTGTTTGTGACGAGCGACCAAGCGGGTGGTTCTCTTGTTGTGGAAAAACTCAAGGCTATCAAGCCGGGTATCGACAAGAAGGATCCGCTGGTAGCAAGCCTCCTCAAAGAAATCAAGGAACGCGAAAACGCTGGCTGGCATTTTGACAGCGCCGAAGCAAGCTTTAAGTTGCTCGTTTATCGCCACTTGGGAATGGTCAAAGAACCGTTCAAGGTGCTCAACTACCGCGTAATCGAAGATAAGACTCCGCAGGGTGTTTCTGTATCGCAGGCAACGGTCAAGCTTCAGGTGGGTGACAAAATCAGTCATCAGGTGAGCGAAGGGGATGGTCCGGTGAACGCTCTCGATGCAGCTCTCCGCAAGGCACTTTTGCCGTTCTTCCCGTGCATGGAAAGCGTACGCCTCGACGACTTCAAGGTGCGTGTGCTCGGTTCCAACGTGGCATCCGATGCGACGGTTCGCGTATGGACAACGTTTGGCGATGAACACGGCTACTGGAACATGGTCGGTGTTTCGAGCAACATCATTGCTGCTTGCTGGACTGCTTTTGTCGATGGCCTTACATACAAGATTCTGATTGAAGACAAGGTCATTGCAAACGCTTACAAGCACATTGATGTGGCATCCGCGTCTGGTGCAAAATAGAGTTTTAATAGAAGGTTCGTGAAAATGAAAATCGTAAAAGTTACTCCGAAGTCTCAAGAGATTGACAGAATTTGTGGTCGTGAAGTTGCTCCGAGCAAGGAAATTCACGACAAGGTCATGGATATTCTCGCCGACATCAAGAACGGCGGTTATGCGAAGGCTGTGGAATACGCCCAGAAGTTCGATGGTCTGAAGGGTAAGAACCTCCGCGTCTCCGAAGCCGAAATCAAGAAGTCTGCTGCCAAGTGCCCGCCCGAAATGCAACGCGCTCTTAAGCAGGCGATTAAGAACGTTCGCGATTTCCACGTGAACCAGATGGAAGATTCCTGGCTCATGGAAGGGAAGGACGGCGTGGTTCTCGGTCAGCGAATCCGCCCGATGAAGCGTGTTGGCCTTTATGTTCCGGGTGGTGCAGGCATTTACCCGAGCACGGTGATTATGAATGCGGTTCCGGCCATTGTCGCTGGCGTCAAGGACATCGTTGTCGTGACTCCGATCAAGGGCGAAATCAACCGCGCTGTGGCTTTTGTGCTTTGCGAACTTGGCATTACCGAAGTTTACCACATCGGTGGCGCTCAGGCTATCGGCATGCTTGCTTATGGTGCCAAGGATGCTAAGGGCAAGGTTGTCGTGGAACGCGTCGATAAGATTGTGGGCCCGGGTAACGTCTTTGCCGCTGTCGCGAAGAAGGAAGTTTTTGGCATTGTCGATATCGACATGGTTGCAGGCCCGTCCGAAGTGCTCGTGCTTGCTGATAACACCTGCGATCCGGATTTTGTCGCTGCCGACCTCTTGAGCCAAGCAGAACACGGTTCTGGCTTCGAAGCCGCTATTTGCATTACGGACAACATGGAAACCGCACAGATGATTAGCGAATGTGTGGACATCCAGGTTGAAAATTCCCCGAAGAAGGAACTCCTCACGAAGGTGCTCGACAACTTCGGTCGCATCCTCGTGGTAAAGGATTGGTTCGACGGCGTTGCCATTGCTAACGCCATTGCTCCGGAACACATGGAAATTATGACGGACGAAGCTGAAACGATGGCTGCCCAGATTGAAAATGCGGGCGCCGTGTTTATCGGTCCGTGGTCTTCTGAACCGGTGGGCGACTACTTTGCTGGCCCGAACCACGTTCTCCCTACAAACGGCACGGGTCGCTTCTTCAGCCCGCTCGGTGTTTATGACTTCCTCAAGCGCATGAGCATCATCAAGTATTCCGAAAAGGCCATCAAGAAGAACGCGAAGGCAATCGCTGTCGTGGCAAACGAAGAAGGCTTCATCCACCACGCCGCCGCTGTCCTCAAGAGACTTTAATCGCGAATTGTCATGCCCGCCGGAGCCTGTGCTGAGCGCAGTCGAAGTAAGCGGGCATCTCCCGGCAGTGATGTCATTCCGGCCTCCGAGCCGGAATCTCCTTACACAGTTCTATTTTCATTTTATGAAACGGCTCCGCATTTTGCGGAGCTTTTTCCGTTTGAAAATATCCTCAAATTGCTATATTTGGGGCGGTAAATATTTAGGCTAAAAGAGGTCAAAATGCTCATTCTTCGTGGTACTCCGGCTCTGTCGGATTTCCGTCTGCAAAAGCTTTCATCTGATTTTAAGGCCGCTGGGATTCCGGTTGCATCTGTCTATGCCGAATTCCTCCATGTGGTGGATCTGTCCGCCGACCTGACCGCTTCCGAAAAGGAAACGCTCGAAAAGGTCCTTCATTACGGCCCGATGCGCGAAGTCAAGGCGCTCGAAGGTGAACTCTTTGTGGTCTGCCCGCGTCCGGGTACGATCAGCCCGTGGAGCTCGAAGGCTACCGATATCGCTCACATTTGTGGCCTCCCGGCAATCAAGCGCATCGAACGCGCTATTGCTTATTACGTGAAGTTTGAAGGTGCTGCTCCAGCTGGCGCCCGCGAAAAGATTACGGCCAAGATTCATGACCGCATGACGCAGGCCGTGTTTGCCGATACTGCATCTCTCGAAGTTTTGTTCAGCAAGGAAGAACCGCGTCCGCTTAACGTTGTGCCGGTGCTTACCGAAGGCCGCGACGCCCTCGTGAAGGCCGACAAGGAAATGGGCCTTGCCCTCTCCGCCGACGAAATCGATTATCTCGTCAAGAATTTCACTGAACTCAAGCGCAACCCGACCGATGTTGAACTTTACATGTTCGCTCAGGCCAACTCGGAGCACTGCCGCCACAAGGTGTTCGGTGCCGAATGGACCATCGATGGCGTGAAGCAGGACAAGTCCCTGTTCCAGATGATCAAGAACACTTACCAGCTCCACAATTCCAACATCTTTAGCGCCTACAAGGATAACGCTGCTGTGATGAAGGGCGCTACGGCTGGACGTTTCTACGCCGACCCGCGCAACAACAAGTACGACTTCCACAACGAAGAAGTCGATATCTTGATGAAGGTCGAAACCCACAACCACCCGACGGCTATTTCTCCGTTCCCGGGTGCAGCAACGGGTAGTGGTGGCGAAATCCGCGACGAAGGTGCAACGGGTAAGGGTTCCAAGCCGAAGGCCGGCCTCACGGGCTTTAGCGTTTCGAACCTCAAGCTTCCGGGTGCCGTTCAGCCGTGGGAAAAGGACTTTGGTAGTCCGTCTCGCATTGCTTCCGCTCTCGACATCATGATTGATGGCCCGCTCGGTGGTGCCGCGTTCAACAACGAATACGGCCGTCCGAACATCCTCGGTTACTTCCGTACGTTCGAACAGGAAGTTTCTTCTGAAAAGGGTACCGAAGTCCGCGGTTACCACAAGCCGATTATGCTTGCTGGCGGTCTCGGTAACATCAAGCACCAGCATATTGAAAAGGGCCACATCGACCCGGGTGACCACTTAATCGTTCTCGGTGGTCCGGCTATGCTCATCGGTCTTGGTGGCGGTGCAGCTAGCTCTGTTGCTAACGGTGCCGGTAACGAATCTCTCGACTTTGCTTCTGTGCAGCGTGAAAACCCGGAAATGGAACGCCGCTGCCAGGAAGTCATCGACCGCTGCTGGGCGATGGACGAAGAAAACCCGATTACGTTTATTCATGACGTGGGTGCAGGTGGACTTTCTAACGCCTTCCCGGAACTCGTGAACGATGGCGGCCTCGGCGGTAAGTTTGAACTCCGCAATGTGCCGAATGACGAACCGGGCATGAGTCCGTTCGAAATCTGGAGTAACGAATCCCAGGAACGTTATGTGATTGCAATCGCCGGCGACAAGCTCGATGTGTTCGACGCGATTTGTAAGCGTGAACGCTGCCCGTACGCAGTGGTGGGCGAGGCTATCCCAGAAAAGCACTTGACCCTTACGGACAAGCACTTCGGTACGACTCCGATTGACATGCCGCTGGGTGTGCTCCTCGGCAAGCCGCCTCGCATGATCCGCAATGAAAAGTCTCAGAAGCGCCCGCTCTCTTCTCAGGTGGTGCCGGCTGGCGTGACGGTGAAGGACCTTGCACATCGCGTGCTTGCTAACCCGACCGTTGCAGATAAGACGTTCTTGATTTCTATCGGTGACCGTTCCGTGACGGGTATGATTTGCCGCGACCAGATGGTTGGTCCGTGGCAGGTTCCGGTGGCTGACTGCGCCGTGACCAGTGCTACGCTTGATACTTACGAAGGTGAAGTCATGAGCATGGGCGAACGCGCTCCGATCGCTCTTATTTCTCCGGCTGCCGCTGCCCGCATGACGGTCGCTGAATCTCTTACGAACATGGCTGCCGCTTGCGTGCCTGATATGGGCCGCGTGAACTTGTCCGCAAACTGGATGGCTACGCCGAACTACGAAGGCGATGGCGCTGACTTGTACGAAGCCGTGAAGTCTATCGGTATGGAACTCTGCCCGGAACTTGGTATTACGATTCCGGTCGGTAAGGACTCCATGAGCATGAGTACCGTGTGGCAGGATGAAAAGGGTAGCCACCGCGTGACTGCTCCGATTTCTCTTGTGATTAGTGCCTTTGCTCCGTGCGCTGACGTTCGCAAGACGCTTACGCCGCAGCTCCTGCAGGACAAGGATTCGACCCTCGTTCTCGTGGACCTCGCTCGTGGCAAGAACCGCATGGGCGCATCCATTGCCGCTCAGGTTTACAACCTCCTCGGTGACAAGGCTCCGGATGTCGATTCCGCTAAGGAACTCCGCGCCTTCTTCGAAACGATCCAGAAGCTCAATGCCGATGGCAAGATTATGGCTTACCACGACAAGAGCGATGGCGGCCTCTTTACGACGGTTGTCGAAATGGCTTTCGCAGGCCACGTGGGCGTGACGCTCGACGCTACTGCTCTCAAGGGCAATGTGATTGACGCTTTGTTCAACGAAGAACTCGGTGCCGTTCTCCAGGTTGCAAACGCAGACCTCGCTGCTGTGAAGGCCGCATTTGAAGCTGTCGGTCTCGGCGATACCGTTTCTGAAATCGGTAAGCTCAACGATACGTACAACATTGTGATTGGCGACTACGCCGAAGGCCTCTCTGACCTTCGCGCCATCTGGAGTGATACGACTCGCCGCATTGCCGCTCTCCGTGACAATCCGGAATGTGCCGAAAGCGAATACAAGCTCAAGCTCGAACAGGACGATCCGGGTATCACGCCGAAGGTCACGTTCGATCTCGCTGCTAGCGCCAAGGTCATTAAGGATTACGCAAGCCGCCCGAAGATGGCTATCCTCCGTGAACAGGGCGTCAACGGCGAACTCGAAATGGCTGCTGCATTTGCAAAGGCTGGCTTCGAATCTATCGACGTTCACATGACGGACATTCTCGAAGGTCGCGTAAGCCTCAAGGACTTTAACGGTCTCGTCGCTTGCGGTGGCTTTAGCTACGGTGACGTTCTCGGTGCAGGCGAAGGCTGGGCCAAGAGCATCTTGTTCAACCCGAAGGCTCGCGCTGAATTCGAAGCTTACTTCAACCGCAAGGATACCTTCACGCTCGGCGTTTGCAACGGCTGCCAGATGGTCTCGAACCTCAAGGATTTGATTCCGGGCGCCAAGCATTGGCCGCGCTTTGTGCAGAACATCTCCGAACGCTTCGAAGCCCGCTTCTGCTCTTTGAAGGTCGAAGATACTCCGGCTGTGCTCCTCAAGGGAATGGCTGGTTCTGTGCTCCCGATCGCTGTTGCTCACGGCGAAGGCCGCGCGGAATTCGCTAGCCGGGTCGCCGCCGAGGAATGCTTAAAGACGGGTCTTGTGGCGCTCCGCTATGTGGACGGCAGGCACGAATACACCGAACGCTACCCGCTCAACCCGAACGGCTCTCCGTTCGGCATTAACGGCCTCTGCTCCGAAGACGGTCGCGCACTCGTCATGATGCCGCACCCGGAACGTGTGTTCCGTACTTGCCAGTACTCCTGGCATCCGGCTGAATGGGGTGAAGACGGCCCGTGGATGCAGCTCTTCCGCAACGGCCGCATTTTTGTGGGGTAATTAATTTGTCATCCTCGCGACCTGTGGTGAGCGAAGTCGAACCAAGGCGAGAATCCATACATTTCCTCAGTTAATACAAAACCGCTTCCTGCTTCACCGCAGGGGCTTTTTTTTTGTATAGCTTATTGTTAATAGTTTATGTGCTTTGTATAATAAAATATTGCTTACAAGGTTTTGTTATATTTTTGTTACAATTATCCAACAGTGAAATTTTTTTTTATGATAAATGATGAATTTTCAATAATTCACCAAAAAGAGGTAATTTATGGCAAATGAAATGGTTGTATTACAGGGTCAATCTTTCTCGATTGAACTGCAATCAATGCTTGGTTCCACTAATTATGGGTGGACTCTGACCAAACTTCCGCAGGGAATCGCCCTGCTGAGTACAGAAACAGCTCCGTTGGCTGCAGGGGTTGCACCTGTTATCCAACGATTCTGGTTTGGTGCTGTTTCCGCAACGGAAGATAAGGCTGAACTTGAATTTACGTTGGTTAATTTGACGGATATGTCCGCTGCGAAAAAGACGCATACAGTGCTTCTGAATGTGATTCCAAGCGATTCCGAAGAATTTGCAAAATTTAGCGAAAACACTAACGCTTCAATCAGAGCTGTCGCCGGCCCTGCAATGCCCTATGGCCTTGTTCTCGGTTCGGCCGAAGCTGTTGTTAAGTACGGTTATCCCTGCGGCGCAAATGAAACTGCTTTGATGAAGTACGGCTACCCTTGCGGTGTCAGTGATTTGCCTTTGATGAAGTACGGCTACCCTTGCGGTGTTAGTGATTTGCCTTTGATGAAGTACGGCTATCCTTGCGGTGTCAGTGATTTGCCTTTGATGAAGTATGGCTACCCTTGCGGCGCACAAGATGCAGCATTAAATAGAGAAGCCGCAATGATCTATGGCTTCAAGAGCAGTGCAAATGAAGCTGCTTTGAAGTACGGCTATCCCTGCGGTGCGAATGACGCTGTTTTGATGAAGTATGGCTATCCTTGCGGCGCACAAGATGCGGCTTCAAATAGAGAGGCTGCTATGATCTATGGCCTCAAGAGCAGTGCAAATGAAACTGCGTTGATGAAATATGGTTATCCTTGTGGTGTGCAGGACGCAGCTGTGAAGTACGGTTATCCCTGTGGTGCTCAGGATGCGGCTTTGAATAGAGAAGTTGCTATGGCATACGGTTTCAAGAGCTGTTCCAGTGAAGCTGCTTTGAAGTACGGTTATCCTTGCGGTGTTCAGGATGCTGCTTTGAAGTACGGTTATCCTTGCGGTGTTCAGGATGCTGCCTTGAAGTACGGTTATCCTTGCGGTGTTCAGGATGCTGCCTTGAAGTACGGCTATCCTTGCGGTGTTCAAGATGCTGCAACGAAAAAAGATGCTGCAATAATCTATGGCTTCAAGTGTGATTCGCAGAAGTCTGACTGTTAAATAAATCAGAATACATGATCAAAACAGCCTGCTGGCAATGGATGCTGGCCGGCTGTTTGGAGGTTTTTTAAATGGCAAATATTGGGTATCAACCCGTCACTGCAGTCTGGGAAGTAACGATGGGCTGCAACTTTCGCTGTGGGCATTGTGGTTCATCTTGTGAGGGCGCTCTCCCGGGACAATTGAGCACCGAAGAAGCTCTTGATTTATGTGATCAGATTGCAGATATTGGATTGAAATGGATTACCTTGTCTGGAGGCGAACCTCTTACGAGACAAGATACACCTGAACTGGTGAAACGACTTTCCGGTAATGGCGTTATCGTGAATATGATCACGAACGGTTGGCTCCTTGACGCAAAGATGGCGAAAAAGTTAAAAGAAAATGGTATTGCCACTGTTGCGATAAGCATTGACGGAACGCCCGAAATCCATGACAAAATCAGGAAAAAAGGTGCCTTTGAACATGCAAGGCAGGCTTTTGCTGCAATGAAGGAATTGGGAATAAAGACCGGTGCTGTTACGACCATTACGAAGCAGAACATGGATATTCTCCCGGAATTGAAGGAAGAACTTATTCGCATGGGCGTTAACACGTGGCAGGTTCAACTCGGTTTGCCTATGGGTAATTTGAAGGAACGCCCTGATTGGCTCCTTGAACCGAGACAGGTCAAAGACATCATTGATTTTTGCTACGATACGGCAAAAGAAGGGCGAATTGATATTTATCCTGCCGATTGTATTGGATATTATTCAATGAAGGACCTTGAAACAAGGCGTATGTCCTACAAGTCAAATGGTTATTCCTTGTGGGATGGCTGCAATGCTGGAATTCGCGGTTTCGGGATATTGCATAATGGCGATATCTTGGGTTGCACCTCGATTCGATCCAAGGAATTCATTGAGGGAAATATCCGCGAAAGAAAGCTCCGTGAAATTTGGGAAGATAAAAATGCATTTTTGTGGCGTCGTCAGATGACAAAGGACAAACTTTCTGGCTCTTGCAAAAAATGCATTTATGGTTCCAAGTGCCTTGGCGGCTGCCCGAATACGCGTCTCACGATGAAGGGTAGCATTTATGAGGAAAATGAATATTGCGCATACAACCTTTCTCTAAAGGAAAAGGAAACAAAGTATGGCAAGTGCGACAGTGCTGCTGCTTTGCTCAAACTGGCAGAAGCGTTGATTCCGCAGGGCAACTATCAGGAAGCCTCCTTTGCCTTGAAGCGTGCACAAGAACTGGAACCCAATAACGCCGATGTTTACAGGGCGATGGGTTACAGCGAATTCATGTGCGGTAACTATGAATCGTGCCTTGAAGCAAACGAAAAGGCTTTGAATATCAATAGCATGGATACTTATGCTATGGGTGGTCGAGCACTTGCCTTGTTTCGACTCGGGCAGACTGATGAAGGTTTGCGTGTTATGCAAGAGGCTGTCTCGTTGTCCGGAGGTCAGGATCCGAATCTTATCCAAGATCTCAGATATATGACATCCGACATGGCTGCAAAAGCTGCATACGCAAGTAAATAGCTTTGTTGCATTATGTCATCCCGGATTCGTCATCCTCGGAGCGAAGCGTAGGGGATCCATACTTGTCATCTCGGCCTTGTGTCGGGATCGTCTTCTTGCTTGAAAATCCGCTTCCTGCTTCACCGCAGGGGCGGTTTTTTGTATCACATTCAAACTATTTTAAAAGAATGCTTTTTCCATTCGTGAATCCATTGTGTTCAACACTGACTACATAACGATCGGCTGGCGCATTGCTAGAATCCCAGGAGATCCTATTTACCCCTTTTATAGCATGAGAAATTCGAACATTTGATACAATGATACCACTAGAATTTGTCACCGTAATAAGGGCTTCTCCAGCTGATTCTAGTTCAAAGCTAATGGATTTACGATCAACACCTTTCACTTTAATCTTTTCAGGTTCTTTTCCCTGGGCATCCGAGTTCGGATTCTTTTTGATCACATCCTTGTCAACATAAATGCAGTCCACTTTTTTTGTTTCTATGGTTGCATCTTCATCAATGACTTCACCTTGGTTCATAATTGCAACAAGTTTCTTGTCCGATTGAATAGTGCTAGCGTAAGATTCTAGATCGTCTCGCTTGAAGCCTTCGTTGTTCAGATTTTTTACAGTTAATTTTTCACGACGAATACTAGTTTCAAGAGTATCGCCATTATTGATAAAAACAATTTCTACCGGCTTATTTTTTTCACCACGTAGCAAATTCTGGACAACATCCATCTTTTTACAATATGTACTATTTCCGTTCACGGAAATAATTACATCACCTTTCTGTAACTTTGAATCAGCAGCAGGAGTTCCCGGAATAACACTCACAACCTCAGCACCTTTTTCAGCTGGTGTGATTGCAATACCAATACCATAAAATGTTTCATCTGCAATTGCGGAAGTTGCAACAACAGCTGCGATTGATACCATTTTTTCAAAACTATGCTTCATTATAATAATTCCTTTTTATCATCTGATTATTCATCTTTTCAGAAAAAATCCTTTTCGTTAGCGATAATGCGGTCTAGATTTTTCAAGGGGATTTTGTACAACCCCTCGTAAGATGCGGCGTAGAGCATACCATCTATCACATCACCACCATATATAAGCGCATCTGGAAGGATATGCTTTCCATTGATGGTTGCACCGACAATCTTTCTCCATCCTTTAGGAATATTACCATAGGGTTCTCCGTAATCGCCCATATATACCTTAGGATAGGATCGATTACCGAAAGAAAACAAGTGCACTCCATCAGACACTAGTGCGTGTTTATAAAGTATTGAATTGACATGAATTGTATAATCCAATGAATCCTTTGCAAAACTGTCCTTGTCATGAGGACTTAGAAAAAGACTATCCATTGAAACCCATTTATTATTGGAATGATCCCATTCATATACCAATCCACTCCATTCATCGGCGATAACCAATTTGTTTTTATGAATAAGGATGTCCATAATTGGGTTTGCAACAGTTTTTTTTGTATAATGAACTTTAGGAGGAAATGGCAATAATTTCCACGTTCTAGATCCTGATTCGAGTTCAAAAACGCCGTCTAGAGTTGCTGCATAGAACTTTCCATTCCACTCTACACCCTTATGAAATTGCAAGGGGATAATATCTGCATCATAAGTGTCATAATGAATAGGAGGAGTTTCCAAATCTATCCATGAGTCTCCATTCTGCAATCTCAGAACAGATTTGACTTCTTTTGTGACAGTATCTTTGAATCCTGCCAGGCAAACAATCAGGTTGTTTTCAAATTTGGCGATTCCATAGACCCCATATTCAATACCGTCAGAGGAATCGAGAACATTTATCTTTATCCACTCTTTACTATCCGGCAAATATTTCAACACATCACCCGTTGTTGTTCCAATATAGAATGCGGTTGAGTCCGAGTAAAGCGTATGTACAAAGCCTTTTGAAGGCACTGAAAGAGTATCCCAGTGATTTCCATTTACGGTAGATATAAAAAGGCGTGGAGCATGCACAAAATATCCGGGTTTTCCTTCTGCAGGAATACTCCAGGCATCTTCAACCATAATCCATGAACCTGAATGCAACACCTTTTGCAGGCCGCTGCCTCTTGTGTTGAGTGTTTCCATGTCAGGGGTAAAAACATTTACCCATCTATCTTGCGGAGTTTCCGTGGGTTCTGGATTCACACCAGGATCTTTAGTGCATGCAACATACAGTATACAAATAAATACAAGGTAAATAAGATTTTTCATACTAGTATCTCCAAGTGTAAAGAGGTGTCAACATGCTCGGTTCATCAAATGATTTACAACGTTCGACCGTAGGTACACTACCGAAAATAACATTATCTTCAGCATCGAGTAATGCCATACCGCAAACAGTCTTGTCTAAAGTACTCCAATCTTTCAAATGAATGCCAACATCGCCCTCATTTACGGATTCACCTGGGTACAGAATGAACTTTTTGAAGCTCATGACTAATTCCCATACATTTTCACCCATATTGGTAAGTGATGGAATTGAATTTGGTGTGTACCAATCATCTGTGGGAATATAAAGTTCCTTACCTTCGGGTACACGGAACCAAATCTTTGCCTTATAGTTTTGGAGAGATACAGAACCCGTATTCTTGATAGTAACTGCTGGTTTTAGATAATTCGTTTCATCAGGAGCTGAATCATGCCATGTCATGGTTGCTGTAGCTTGCGGGATTATTCTTTCATTAACACTCTTATAAGCACTAGGTTCCAGACCCCAAATAATATTATCATTTAGGTCGTAAACAACAATCTTTGAGTTTTTGGCTGGAATCCCATAACTATGGTCGGCTGACCAATCATTAACAAACTTATAGTTTGTCCAGTCTTCATAATGGATACGAATTTGCCAACCGTCAATATTAGGGAGAATACTACCTGCTGTTAGAACCTGATCGCTTGCATCAAGGACGAATCTCCATTGATCTCCCCCAAGGTTTTCTAAGGACACGGGAATCTTAGGATAATCAACCTCAACAACAGGCTTATGTGCAGGATCTGCTGTAAAATAATACGCAACCTTAAAACCTGCAATATCCTTTTTACTGTTGTTTGCAACAAGAATTCTGGGACGAGATGTGTTCTTTTCGTGTTGTTCGCGTGCTTCGCGATGGAGTACATATAAAGGACTGTTCTTAGTGACTTTATCCTTAGGAGAAACAGGTGGTGTCTGTGTAGAGGGATTTGCTGCGGTGCCTGTAGCCATTATTACATTGGGGGCGATTTCACCAGCTCCAACAACAACTGTAAAAGTAGTTGTTGCGGACAAATTGGAAAGCTGATAGTCCTTTTCGAAAGTTTTACCCGACTGGTTGGTGAATGTCACATGAAGAACTTGTCCAATACGTTTAATAGAAGGGCTGGTTGCTACAGAACCATCAAACAACGTTTCTTGGTGTTCTACTCCATTTTCATCTGTAAAGCGAACTATAGAACCTGTATCTGGAATATAACTTGCAGTAAGGGCGTAAGTTGCGTCACTAACTTTGATTTCATGGATTCCTTGGTTCAAGAAAATCGGAGCTGCATCAAAATCTCCTACAAAATCAACTGTTCCCATATTGAGGTAAATAATTTTCGAGGCATCATTATGTGCAACGTCGTCACAATGCTGATCCAATGCACATACAATATCAAGTCCCTGCATCGTAGCTCCCGCGATGTTTATGTTCAGTTCGTCTGAGCTAAAGGGACCATGAAGAATATCTTCCCAAGGAGCCATTGCATCATGGAAAACAAATCGTCTAGGATCAGTAAAAGCCGGGATGTTTTTTGGAGAAAGACCTTTACTGGGATCAACAAATTTTTGGCTAAATTCCGTCACAAGAGCATCGCTCTGGCCGAACCAAGTGTCTTGAATATCAACAAGAGCTTTCCACAATTCAGAATTTACTGTTTTTATAGAAGCTTTATTAATGTCAAAGCCTTCCTTCTTACTCATTTTTACAACAACATCATCAAAAAATTTACCAATAACAAAACACCCACTTGCATCATCTTCATAATCTTCGCACAATTTTTCTGCAGTATAAGAAACAGAACCTAGTAATGAAGAGAGAACTTGTGTTGATTTCGGAGAATACAATGGTAACATATTAACTTGTTCACCATTTGGCTTTTCTGGATAAGGAGGCTTTCCATTCATCACCATGTTAATTGTTTTTACAAAATCACCTTCAGGGTCCAAATGAAGTCCATTATGGCGAGAATAATAAAGGTCATTAGCTAAAGGTTCGAGCGTATCAATTTCTATAGTTTTAGCATTAGGTTCATTAATTATACCTTTAAGAGACACATTTGCAACATATTTCCCGATATAAGGGCCTTTAATAGTCAAATAAACTTTGTCAAAAGGATATGTGCTTGAGCCGACAGCCAAGCCAAGGACATTACATGATGGCATACCGCTAATCAAAAATATTTCACAAAAGCCTGTATTATCAGCTGTTATTTTTTCCGTAATGGCGGAGACATAGTTTATCCAGTCCATGTCTAATTCTGCTTTAACAAGTTCATGTTCTGGAGGATTTGCTGTTTTAGAAGCATCTAAATCTTTAACAATCTTTTTCAAACCAGAAAATTTTTCTGAAATATCATCAGGATTAGTAGTAGCTAATTCTGATCCAAAATGAGGCGTATCTACGGTAATAACTTTACGGACATGATTTGCTGCATTTGCTGTTCCTGTACCATCTTCCCCTGGATCTATTTTTAAGCCGCGAAACATTTCTCTAATAGTAAGGCCGCCTTGACTATGTCCAATCAAGTCTATATAAGTTTTTTCATTAGTTGTCCAGTCAATATCCTTTGACCCATAAAAATCATTCAGAACCTCTTTAATTCTTTCGTATAATCTCTTGGATTGGGAAGGTGTTGCATCCCAAGATGGCCTTGCTTCTATCCAATTTCCGTCCTTATCATATTCACCAGGCGTTTGGTAGAAATAAATACCGTTTTTATTGATTGCATCACCGGTATTAGGAATATTGTATGTTCTTGCAAGAATATCTGGTGCAGATCCGTTTTCATAGGATTTTACAAGAGCTTTCATGAATTCTGGCTGCGCTTTTTTTTCGCATCCATCGCATGGCTTTGGTGCATTTGATTTTACACCCCATATTTCATAATCACTATTTAAACCGTGTACAAATAAAATCGGATGTGCAAGAGTTTTTCCCGGTTCACCTTTATAGGTCCACGCAGGAAATTCAACTTGTCTTCCTTCCCATGCCTTAATTAGGTTTTTGATGGGAGTAATATTTTTTCCATATGTATTTGCTTCTTTAAAGGATTCAAAGGAGTTCGTTGTGTAATTATATGTGTTGATATCTAGATTGTGAGGCTCCATATTATGATCTTTTTCAGTGGTGCAACCTGTCATACAAGTCCACAAATATTCCCTCCACTTAAACTTACCTTTATATGTAATTCTGTTTCCGCAAGTTATAGTATAATTCATAGTGTAATGAGCCATCCAATACTTGCGAGGAATTTTATAATGAATGTTGCCGATTTGACCCGAAATTTTTTCCACTTCTTTTTTGAGTTCTCCGACTAATGACTCAACATGGAAAACTCCATCTTTAAAATTATCTCCTGTCATGTTAACGATATCACGACAATAACCTTGTGGAAGGTAATGATTATCATCGTATGTAACAATCAAATCCTTGGTAACCTTCACACCCGGTCTCACAATTTCTTTTATCCAATCAGGATTATCTGAATTACCGGAACCTGGCAAAATTTCTGACACGGCAAAGTCCCATTTTTCCAAAGCATTACTAGTGCTAACAAGGAATAGTAATGCAGGAATAACAATTTTTAATAAATTTTTAAACATAAAATATCCTCAAGGATTAGTCTGTTCTAAAAAATAATGGAGGATATATATAAATTTATTTGGAATGTGTCAATTTTTTTTTGTTGTTGTTTGTAAAAAATAGTTTATTTTAGTGTTAGGTTTAGATGGCGTAAGCACTAAGAAAAAATGGCGTGAAAAAAGTGAAAGTACAATGAAATCTCTCGTTATTTATGTTCACGGGAAAGGCGGCAACGCCGACGAAGCGAATCACTACAAACCCCTTTTCCTGAACTGCGATGTCATCGGTTTTGATTACAAGTCCGTAACTCCTTGGGACGCCAAAAAAGAATTCTCGTCTTACTTTGATTCCGTTTCTGCGGGCTATGACGAAGTTTTCTTGATTGCAAATAGCATAGGGGCGTTCTTCTTGATGAACGTGCTTGGCGATAAACGTATCAAGCAAGCCTTCTTCATTTCGCCGATGGTCAACTTGGAAAAGCTGATTTGCGATATGATGGCATGTGCGGGCGTTTCGGAGGCTGAACTCCGCGAAAAGAAAACGATTGCGACATCTTTCGGTGAAACGCTTTCGTGGGAATACCTTTGCTACGTGCGGGAAAATCCAATCCAGTGGAACATTTTTACTTTCCTTTATTAAATCTATGAAAGGCTATGTTGCTATATTGCAAACATGGCTTATTATAAATATTTTTTGCTGTTGCTTGCAGTTTCTTTTCTGCATCCTTGTGATGCGAAGCAAACGGAATCTGTTGTCGAATTATCTTCGGATGTAACACAAAGTTTTGAAGGCTTTGTTCGCGATACAAGCGCGTATGTCATGGTTGTGGATTCGAACGTTCACGATAGTGCCTTTAAAGAGACTCTAGTCCCTGTGGAAAATGGCGGCTTTGTAGAGTATTTTTCCAGATATCCGTATAAAAAAGAGACAAATAGAAATAAAATTTTCTTCGCCTATTCTGATTCCTTAAGCCCTTTTGTAAAAAGCCGTTCCGAAACATTTTCGTTCCTTGATGTTCTTACGTTTGCGTATGTCAATCGTTATCCAATGGAGATTTGCCCTGATGATATTTGGCTTATGATATTAGATGGCTTTCGCCTTCATGTAAAGAATAATCACAAAGCTTTGAAAAAAGTTTTTTTTGCCCCGGGTGCAGATTCTGTAATCTCAGTTCGTGATAAATCTTTGACGTATGAATCTACGCATCGGGAATGGTTTTGGACATTTGCAAATTTGTTTGAATCATTGCAGTCTAAATTGCCTTCAAAAACGGGGAATCCGCTAAAAACGAGGTTCTCGACAACGAGTCCGATAGATTACAATATTTCTCTGTCTATGGGAATGGCTGAACCTTCGCATTTCTATCCATATATCGATTGGACTACTTTTGGAATCCCCAAAATCAAGGTTAACGGAACTAAAGAGGATTGGATTCTGCTTAAGGAATCCTTTAACAAGTTGGCTTTGCAGTTGAATATGAAGTGGTGGGCAAAAGTCCTTAATCCAATTCTTGATGAATTTATCAAGATTTTTGACGGTAAAATAAATTTAGAACATTGGAAAGAAATTTACAAATATTATAAACGAGATGGGTGCTGTAGTACTCGCTTTGGCGGGTGGATTTCTAGGTTTTTCCCTTATAGGGACCGACTGATTCGCGATGGAAATGTACGCTCTGTAAAGCGTACGAATTGGAATGAAAGTATTAACTTTGATGACATTTCGCAGGGAATCTCGGTTGTCGATGTAGCTTGGCATTACTTAGATAGAACGATTCCTTTAAAGCTCTATACTGGTATTGTAGGAATCCAAGTCGATAACACGACTAAAATGTTGAAAGCGGCTAGAGGGTATGCTCTGATGTCCTATGGATTGCTGAATTTTAAGGAAATTGCTAAGGGAACGAAATATATTCCAGGAAAGACTCAACGCTTGCATGAAACTTTAGCGATTTCGGACTCTATGAATATTTATGGTGATAAAGGCTTGCTTTATTCAACCCATGACCTTGAAGAAATTGAACGCTTTGCGGAAATGTCTTATTTAGATAGGGAATATCTTGATTTTGATCTTGATTATGATAGTTGGGAATCTAAAATGAAGTTCGATTTTGGTAAACCAAATTTGGCGATTAATTTGTATCGAAATGGAGAGCTGCAAGACCATTTGTTTTATTATGCCCATCCTCAAATAGATGGTGATGGAGCAATGGTTTCGTTCAAAGGGGTTGGGTATTGGGAAAAAAATGCTGCCATCAAAAAGTTTTTTAAACAACGGAAAATTCCTATAAACGGAACAGTTAATGAATTTCCAAATGAAAAGACTCTCCCTAAATTCAATCTGGAAATATTTATCGATACGGTTATTTTAAAAGAAGGGAAAAAGTTTAATAAAAACATGGATAATCTTAGATTGGGGATAATTGGGACTTTGAAAAAATCATGTGGCTGGCGGATTGAAAGAGCTATATATCGTCATCATAAATATGATTTTAATGATTCTATTGTGGCTACAATTTCGTATAAGGATGAAGGACGCGTTGATTCTGTTTCTATGAATTTAAAACCTGAAATTAGTTCTTTTCAAGAAGAAATTCGTTCTATCTTGAAATATGCGTGGATGCCTCCAAATGTTCGCTTCGTTGTAGGTAGTGAAATTGCACAAGAAATTGTTGATAAGATCAAAGTCCGAATAACATTATCTAAAGATTATCGAATGGTATGCAAACAGAATGGGCTTATTTCAAAGGATTCTGTTGATGTGATTTCGAGGGCTTGGCATTTAAGTAAAGGAAAAGCCAAATCTCTTTGTAACGCAATTGATTTTTCGAAAGACCTTGCTACTGGTGAAATTTATCGCTATCAGTGTGAAAAGTTCGATGAAAAGGATGAAAAATTAAAATCGTCCAAAAATATTCAAGGTTTTGCAATTTTTAGTTTCGATAAATATAGCGGCTACGATCGTGAAATGTCGAAGAGAACTCTGAAAGACCTGTTCGTCTCTCTTAAAATTCCACCCTGCTTTGTGGAGGAATAAAAGCGTAATTGCTGATATGTGATCACTGTTGCCATGCCTGCATAAATATTGTTATATTGCATGTTGCGAAAAAAGTGAAAGTACAATGAAATCTCTCGTTATTTATGTTCACGGGAAAGGCGGCAACGCCGACGAAGCGAATCACTACAAACCCCTTTTCCCAAATGGCGACATCATAGGTTTTGATTACAAGTCCGAAACTCCTTGGGACGCCAAAAAAGAATTCTCGTCTTACTTTGATTCCGTTTCTGCGGGCTATGACGAAGTTTTTTTGATTGCAAATAGCATAGGGGCGTTCTTCTCGATGAACGCGCTCGCTGATAAGCGAATCAAGAACGCTTATTTCATTTCGCCGATGGTCAACTTGGAAAAGCTCATTAGCGACATGATGATGTGGGCGGGCGTTTCGGAGGCGGAACTCCGCGAAAAGAAAACGATTGCGACCGCTTTTGGCGAAACGCTTTCGTGGGAATACCTTTGCTATGTGCGGGAAAATCCGATCCAGTGGAACATCCCGACGCAGATTCTGTACGGTTCGAAGGACAACTTGACTTCCATCGAGACGATGGGCGAGTTCGCCAAGAGAATTGGCGCTCCGCTCACTGTAATGGAGGGTGGCGAACACTGGTTCCATACGGACGAACAGATGCAATTTTTAGACAGGTGGATTGAAAAATGTCAGAACAAACATTAACTCGCGAATCCTTAATTGAATTTTTCGGTGAACAAGAATTTGAAAAACTTTGCCGCCACGAGGCGGGCCACGCTCTAATCGCATTCCTGTTCAAGCGCCAGATTGATTACGTCAGAATCAACAATTCCAAGGAAAAGCCGAGCGTGACACGAATGCCGGGAAGCTCACTCGAAGGCTCTGCCCACATTGCTATTGCAGGCCATATGTCGGACTTTTTGATTCGCAAAAATTTCGCTTGCGACCTCGATACGGTCATGAAAGAATTGCCGATGGAACTTTACAGGAGCGATCCCGATTACCAGAGCTTTCAGGCAGCTTGTTATTACTACCAGCTTGCCGAAACAAACGTCGTCGAACAGGTTTACAACCTCATGATGGCTTGCCAAAAGTCGCTTACTGCAATCGTTGCCACCCTCAACGAAAAGACGAATTTGAGTGGTGCCGACCTTGCCGCCATAATGAATGGTAATAGATAAAGTCTCTCAGGTCCGTCATCCTGAGCAATGCGAAGGATCCAGTTAATTTCTGCTTTCGCATTACAAGAATTTATTGGATCCTTCATTTCGCTAGCGCTTCATTCAGGATGACGAAATGCAGTATGTCATTCTCGTCCCGGAACAAGTCCGGGATGACTGTCGGGCATCTCCTTTTTATACATTATTTTACTTTCCCTTATTAAATCTCTGCAAGGCTATGTTTTTATATTGTTTGCATGCATCGCTTTTACAAATTCCTTCTCCTCCTCCTTGCCGCATACGTTCTCTCTTCTTGCGGAGACGAAAAAGTCATCAAATTGTCTTCGAACGTGAAGCAAAGCTTCGAAGGCTTTGTCCGCGATACGAGTGCGTATGTCATGATTGTTGATTCTAGCGTTCAAAGCAAACCTTTTAAAGAAAAACTTGTTCCTGTTGAAAAGGGTGGTTTTGCAGAACATTTTTCTAAAAATAAAGATGAAATAGGGGGACGCAAGATTTTTTATGCGTATTCCGATTCGATAAGTCCTTTTGTCAGAGGATGGTCTGATAAATCATCTTTCTTTGATGTCGTTAAACTAGCGTTTGCCAATCATTATTCCTTGGAAATAAATCCGGATGATATTTGGCTTATGATTTTGGATGGTTTCCGCTACCATGTCAAAAGCAATCGCGAAGCTTTGAAAGATAAGTTTGTTGCTCCGGGAACGGATACTATAGTTACTTTTGAGGATAATTCGCTGACCACCGAATCAACGCATCATGAATGGTTCTGGACGCTTGCGAATTTATTTGAAGTCTTGCAGTCCAAGTTGCCCGAAGAGACTGGGTTGCCGCTTAAAACAAAGTTCTCGACGACAAGCCCGGTGGATTACAACATTTCTAGTGCGATGGTCATGGCTGTGGCTGCGGAGTATTATGTTTATTTGGTTTCTACGCTTTGCGGAATCCCCAAAATCAAGATAAATGGTAAAAAAGAAGACTGGATTTTGCTCAAGGATTCTTTCAACAGACTTGCATCGCGTCTGGATATGGATTGGTGGGCTGTTGGGCTTAATCCTGTTCTAGATGAGTTTATCAATGTCTTTGATGGCAAGATAAATATGGATCATTGGAGAGGAATATACAAGCATTACATTCCGGAAGGGTGTGGCAATGTGACTTTTAACGGTTGGATTTCTAGATTTTTCCCATACACTGGATTAGATTTAAGCGCGAGTAATTTAGACGAAATTGTTGAAGTTTATAAAAGGCATTCTCCGGATTGGAATGAACGATTGGATGTTCGGAATGTTCCTAGAGGTGTGACCTCGATACGGATTGAATGGAAATATTTTGATGAAATGATTCCTTTGAGGCTTTATACTGGTTTTATTGGTGTTCAAGTTGATACCACCACGAATATGTTGAAAGCAGCCCGAGGCTACGCTCTTTTTGAAAGCCTTGAGGAAAAATAATTTTCTTAAAACGAGATGGAAATTCCCACTTAAGCGTGTGTAGCTCATAGCTCAGAGCGTAGCGACCCCATAGCCCATACCTCGTTTGACAAATCGTCAACACTTTTCTTCTTACATTTTGCGATTTAGCCCATCATTGATATATATTTAAATTCGGTGTTATGGGCTTTCGTTGTTTGGGGAATAAACGCGAATGGCTTAGAACCAAAGGATTAACTATGAAACAGCACATTCGCGTCGCCGCGCTTTGCAGTGCGCTTTCTTTGACATTGGTCTCAAATTCTTTTGCGGCGGATTTGCCGACGGCAAACGAAATGTTTGCCAAGATGGGCTTTGGCATAAACATCGGGAACACAATGGAAGTTCCCCAGAATCCGACATGGTGGGGCAATAAGTTCCCGACCGAAGCGTACATAGATTCGGTCAAGGCGGCGGGCTTCAGCACCATTCGCATTCCGTGCGCGTGGTACAGCCATTCAAACGCATTGTCTCGCGATTCCAGCAGGGCTGATATTGTTCCGGGCGGTGGCCCGAACGAGATTGCTTCAAGTTGGATGGATTCGGTGCAGACGGTCGTGGATTATTGCATGCGTGCAGGGCTTGTGACGATTCTGAACATCCACTGGGATAACGGCTGGCTTGAGGGCAACTTGAACGATCAAGAAAAGGACAAGGTGAATGCTCGCCAGAAGGATTTCTGGACGCAAATTGCAACGCACTTCAAAAACTACAACGAAAATTTGCTTTTCGCCAGTGCGAATGAACCCGCGACAACGGATGACAATTACAAGCACGAAACTGAAATCCTGATGACGTATCACCAGTCGTTTGTGGATGCCGTGCGTGCCACGGGAGGCAATAACGCAAGTCGTACGCTCGTGATTCAGGGGCCTTCGACAAGCATCGACCGCACGAGTGAAGTGATGCCGGTGAGCAAACTCCCGAAAGATGTAATTGCGAACCGCTTGATGGTCGAAGTGCATTTCTACGACCCCTATACGTACACGCTCTTGAATGATGTGGTCGATTGGGGCGCTCAAGTCTATCCGCAGTACTACTGGGGCGACGACCTCGCGACTGGTGCGGATATTGTGCATAACTGCGGCTACAACGCTTGGGCAGGTGCCATGGGCGACAAGTGCACCAGTGCCCAGATTCAGGACCAGTTTGGCAAGATGAAAAAGAACTTTGTCGATAAGGGCGTGCCTGTGATTATCGGCGAGTTCGGTGCGAATGACCGCGTGGGGGTGTTGACCGGCGACAATTATGCGAAACACCGCAAGGGCCGCCTCGCTTATTACGATGCTGTTATGAAACTTGCAAAACAAAACAAGGTGGTGCCTATCGCTTGGGATACGGGCCACGAAGGCGAAAACAACATGACGATTATCCGCCGCCAGACAGACCCGGATGGCTCCGTGTTCGACAAGGACGTTCTGAACATCATGCGTCATGCGTACGGCCTTGCGGATTATGTGAACAACGGCATTACGCATGTGGAAAATTTCAAGACCGATGATGGATCGATTTCCATATTCAAGCGCAATCGACCGGCGCTGTCTCGCAGTTTGCGCACCTCCCGCACTTACGATTTGCTTGGCAAGCAGAACCCGCAAGCAAGAGTCGTGAAAGTCAAAAAGTAAAAGAAATAGCCTCGTAAAACAACGAGGCATTTTTTGAAATTAGTGATTTCCTTTCACAATGCGGTAGAGTTCTTCGAGTTCCTTTGCGTTTAAAATCTTAGGCACGGGGTAAAGCGGATTTGCTTCTTTGCTGGCTGATTTTGCAAGTGTTGGAATGTCTTCGGTTTGGATGACGTCCAAAAATTCTGGAATGCCCATAGATTGGTTGAGTTCGCGGATTTGCGCAATGAACAGAGTTGAAGCCTCGTGATTGTCTATTTCGGCAGGCACGGCTCCAATGGCTTTCGCGAAAAATCCAAGGCGTTTTTCGGCGGCTTCACCATAGTATTTTAGGACATGCGGTAAAATAACTGCGTTTGCAAGGCCATGCGGCGTGTGGTACATGCCGCCAAGGCTATGAGCAATGGCGTGTACGTAACCGACGTAAGCTCGTGTGAAAGCGAAACCCGCAAGGTACGAGGCCTTTTGCAAGTTTTCTCTTGCCTTGATGTTGTGCCCGTCGTTATAGGCGTTCTGGATATTTTCGATGATGAGGCGGCCTGCAATAATGGCTGCTTCGGCGCTCCCGTTAAAATTGCTGTAACCGATGTACGCTTCGATGGCGTGTGTGAGGGCGTCCATGCCTGTTGTTGCTGTAAGGTGTGGCGGTAAATCGAGCGTGATGTTTGCATCGAGAATCGCAAGGCGCGGAATGAGAACAAAGTCGTTAATCGGGTATTTTTCGTGTGTTTGCGGATTCGAAATGACTGCGGCGACAGTCGCTTCGCTCCCGGTGCCTGCGGTTGTGGGAATGGCTACAAGGTATGGGATTTTGTGCAATACCCGCAATGTCCCGCGCATCCATGAAATCGGAGTCCATGGCCTAGCAATGCGTATGCCGACTCCCTTTGCACAATCAATTGCGGAACCGCCGCCAAAAGCGACAAGTCCCTTGCATTTGTTTTTCTTGTAAATGCGCGTGGCATCCTTGATGTTGTCTATAGTTGGATTGGGAATGGTTCCGTTGTAAATGGCATAGCCGATGTTTGCATCATCCAAATACTTTTTAATGTTTTGGAAATGTTCTGTCTGTTCAAGAATTGTGTCTGTGACAAGAAGAACTTTGCCAATGTTGTGTGCCTTGAGATGGTTAGGGAGTTCGCGTATACGCCCTGCGCCATGAACAATCTGCGGTTCGCGCCAAGGCATAAAATGGACGCCTACGAAAAAAACTTTTTGAAAAGCACGACATGCGAATCTGTAAAGTATGGATGCCATAGTAAACCTTCATTACATAGACTTGATGAATCGTAAAGCCTTCTCTGCAAGTCCCTGAATCTTGGAATGTAAAGAGCCAAAGTGTTTTCCGTAAGGCGGATGGAAGAACGTGACTGCGTCAAAGCCTTTCTGTTGCATGATGTTGCGTTCGTGGCTAAACGTCTTGAATCCGTAAAAGCCGTGGTAATTGCCGGTTCCGCTCATGCCTACGCCGCCAAAAGGTACGTCTAAATTTTCGATTTGGATAATCGTGTTATTTACGCACGAAGAGCCCGATGTTGTGTTGCTTAAAACGTAATTGATTTCGCTCTTGTTTGTTCCGAAAATGTACAATGCAAGCGGTTTCGGATGACTTTGAATAAATTGTATGGTTTCTTCAAGATTCTTGTAGGCGACAATCGGAAGAATCGGTCCGAAAATTTCGTTTTTCATGATTTCCATGTCGGGCGTGACATTTGTGAGAACTGTAATAGGCGTATAGCAATTGTCGATATCGCTTACGCCTCCGATGACTTGTGTTGCTCCTTTGGCTATGGCGTCTTTAATAAGCGCTGCATGACGTTCTGTAGCGCGTTTGTCTACAATATGGACAAAGTCTTTGCATTCGTGGCGCTTGGCGTCAGTATCTCCGAACATGTACTTGATTTCATTTGCAAATGCTTCTGCAAGTTCTTGAACTTTGTCTTGCGGACAAAGTGCGTAGTCCGGTGCGATGCATGTTTGGCCCGCGTTCAGTGTTTTGCCCCAAGCGAGCTGCTTGATGTGGCGCTTGATATTTGCTTTCGGGAGTATAATTGCAGGCGATTTCCCACCGAGCTCAAGCGTAATGCTTGCGTGATTCTTGGCTGCCATTTCTGCAATGTGTGCGCCGACATTTGGACTCCCTGTGAAAAATACATGGTCGAAAGGAAGTGCTAATAACTCGTCTCCGATTTCAGATCCGTTGCCTTCGATGATGGCAATTTCGTTTTCGGGGAACGTGTCTGCAAAAAGCTTCGCTAAAAAGGCGCTCACATGCGGTGTCTTGTGCGATGGCTTTGCCATAATGACATTGCCTGCGGCAATGGCCGAAATAATCGGATTGACAAGCAGCAAATACGGATAATTCCAGGGCGAAAAGATGAGCACGCGCCCTTTGGGCTCGTAATGGAGAACGCTTTTGGATGTTGGCAAAAAGAACACTCGACTTGCTTTTTTGTCGTTCATCCAGCGATTCAAATGACTAATGGTGTAATCAATTTCTTCGATGATGGGAAAAACTTCACTAAGCCAAGCCTCAAATTTGGGCTTGTGAAAGTCCAGCCAAACGGCGTTGTAAAAGTCAACTTGCCTTTGGATTACGGCATCACGGAGTTTTTTCAGTTTTTCTATGCGCTCTTTGGCGGTCGTTTGCGCAATTTTCCAACGATTTTCACCTTGTGCGTCGAAAATCCTTTCAATGTCTTTTTTTTGTATTTCGTTCATACTCAATAAGATAGAACATATTAACTAAAATGTTGTTTTTATAACAGCAAAAAACAAACCTTTTTTAAAAGTAATTTGATTCCTTTTTTACATGTATTTTTATAAATTGGAACTATGGGTTCCTTAATTAAGTATAAAGGCAAAGTACCTCAAGTGGGCGAACGGGTCTTTTTGGCCGAAGGCGCTTGCTTGGTTGGCGATGTGAGTGTCGGCGATGATTCGTCAGTATTTTATAATGCGGTTATTCGTGCAGACCTTGCTGAAATAAAAATCGGTAAGCGCACAAACATTCAAGACAATGTATGTATCCATGTGTCCACGGGTGTTGGTGTGAATATTGGCGACGAGGTGACTGTTGGTCATGGTGCGGTGCTTCACGGATGTACGATTGAGGATAACGTTCTCATTGGCATGGGAGCCATTCTCATGGATGGGTCGCATATCAAAAAGAATTGCATTATCGGTGCTGGTGCGCTTGTGACGCATGGTAAAGAATTCCCAGAAGGATCGCTTGTTATGGGCGCTCCGGCGCATGTCGTCAGAACATTGACGACAGACGAACTCAAAAACGTAAAGATAGGCGTAGAACACTACTTGGACGCAAAGGATGAACTTTTAAAAGATGTATAAGTTCTTTTTCCTCATTAATCCGGTGAGTGGAGGTGGTCAAGGTAAAGTTATCCATAAGTTCCTTCCTGAAATTATGGAGTCGATGGATTTTAAATCCGACGAATGGAAGGCTGAATTTACACGTAAAGAAGGGATGGATGAACAAATCCTGAATGCCCTTGCATCGACCGAAACACTTGTTGCTGTTGGTGGCGACGGAACGGTTTCGTCGGTGTTTTCTATTATGCTAGCCTCTGAATATGCAAGTAAGGTGCAGATTGGGCTTATCCCGCTTGGTACAGGGAACGATCTTGCTCGTGTGCTTGGCTTGTATAAACCGTTTGTAGACAAAGGACTTTTGTATCTGGTGCGCAGGCTGTTGCTTGCAAAGTCCAGGCCTTTTGATATTTGGATGGTGAATGGCAAGTACGCCTTGGCGAATTATTTTTCGGCAGGCATTGATGCTCGTATTGCACACGATTTTAATCAAGACCGAGCAACGGGCGTAATCTCTTCGAATTCTGTTGTTGCAAATAAATTGCATTACGTCAAGCGTTTCTTTGCCGATAGAGCTTACTATTTAAAGAGTGGTCGCATTTCGATGGTGGACCGCGATTCACAAGATGTTGAAAATATCGATTTGACGGGGCACAAGACTGTTATTGTTGGCAATATTCCGAGCTTTGCCAGTGGCGCAAATCCGTTTTTTAAATCGGATATGGCTGATGGATATTTGGAAGTTGTCTGTGTGCCGAACATGTTGAATTTTTTGCTTGCGATTGCAATGGGTGGCGTTCCTGTTTTGGGGTACTTGCTGAAAAAGTACTTGCTCAAGTCGCGCAAAGTGCGTTCTTTGAAACTCGAACTCGCTGATAACGAGTACATTCAATTGGATGGCGAAGATTTGAGCGGTAAAGCGGGCAATCGCGTTTCGATTGAATTTGCGACTCAGGTGCGCATGCTCTCGTTGGAGGAATAATGCTTTCGGTAAAAATATCGGAAGTTCTTGAACAAATGAATTTAAAGAAGCCTTCGGATGAGGGCTCTTTAAATTTTGAACTGACTGGATTTTCTTCGCTCGAACAGGCGGGACCGCACGATGTCTCGTTCTGGACGGGAGACGCTAAAACGGAAACCGGACTTGCCGGGAATGCGGGCGGCGTGAGCGCTGGTGCTTTTGCTGGCGTTACGGCCGGTTTGCTTTTTGTTCCGAGTTTGTATGAAAAATATTGCGCTGATGGATGTTCTGAACTTTTGCCCAAAGTGCAATTTGTCTGCCCGGTCGAAAATCCGTACCATGCGATGGTGACGTTCATGCGTGAATTTGTCGAACGTCGTGAATTTTTTGAAGAAACTAATATCGCGCCATCTGCGCAAGTTCATGCTTCGGCTGTTGTTGAAGGCGTGGTGGGTGAAAACGCTGTGATTGGCCCTAATTGCGTTGTGATGAAAGGCGCTACAATTGGGGCTGGGACGATTCTCGAAGCGAATGTGACCGTTTATCCGCGAGTGACGATTGGCGAAGATTGTGTGTTCCAGGCGGGGACTGTAATTGGCCCGCGCGGCTTTGGATTTTATGAGTATCAAGGCAAGCGTCGTATGGTGCCGCATTTGGCGGGCGTTCGCATCGGGAACCGCTGTAGCTTTAGTGCAAATGATGTCGTTGCGGCAGGCTTTATTTCGCCAACCGTAATCGGCGATGATTGCCATTTCGATACGTTCGTGCAAGTGGCGCACAATTGCCGTCTCGGTAACAATATCATGATGGCGTCGCAGTCTGGAGTGGCGGGTTCTGTCGTGATGGAAGACGATGTGGAATTTGCCGGCGGCGTGCAGTCCGCTGGGCATTTGACGATAGGGAAGGGCGTGAAGGTTGCCGCGAAAGCGGGAGTTACCAAAAGCCTTAAGGCGGGCAAGGTTTATGCCGGTTACCCAGCCGAAGAAATCGATGTGTGGCGTCGTTCTGTCGTGAAACTCCGCATGATGGGAAAGCGGTAGGGTGTGGGGTATGGGGTCGCTCGTAAACTCGCTATGGGGACGCTACGCTTTGGGCTTTAAAAATATTTTTTTATGCCCATAGCCCATAGCTCAAAGGACCGTAAGGTCCGCGCCCATAGCTTAACAAGCTCTAAGTTCTAAGTTCTTGACTTTCAAGAGTGCAATATTTTTGTAAATTCCCGTTACCTAAATGAAAAAAGATTCTCGAAAAATCCCGCAACCATGGGAATTTAATTCTGCGTCTTTGTCTTATGGCAAAGCGAACGTAAAAATTGAAGTTCAGGAGCGAAATCCGCAACTGGAGCCTCGCGTTGAATGGCGTGTGGGCGGTCGTCATTTTTACAGTACTGATTGTGCAAAATGTTTTGCCGATTTGAAGTACAGCGTTGCTCGAACTTCGATTTATGAATCCAGCGAAGGCGCGCATGCTTTAAAGCTTGCGTCCTCTGAACATCTGGCTCCCGTTTTCTTGATGTGGCCGTCACGCAGTTTTGTGGTTGATGTCACTTGCAATGAAAATGGAACTGCGGAGGTTCCGTTGATGGATGGTAGTGCGCTTCCGTTCTTTTTGGCGCTTCGCAAGAATGTGGGCGTTCCCGAAGAACTCGCGTTTTATGATGCTCCGGTGCATGCTGCGTGGGATTTGTTCCGCACGGATCGCCATGATTCCAAACCTTACGGTTCTGTGAAAATTACACCGAGCGAAGCTTTCGAAGTGGAATATGTTTTAGATCGCAACGATGGCGAGAGGCGTTTTACGTCCGCGGCTAGCGTTTCGATTTATTCGGCAGAACATTTGTACAATGTTTTTGCTGCGAGAACTTTTATCTTGAAAAACGAATTTGACGAAGCCCGCAAAGCAGGTTTGCTTGGTGGGGTGGATTCTTCCTGTGGGTTGTTGCTCGATGATTCTGCGGAGGCTAATGTTTCGTTCAGAGTTGCCGATGAACCTGCTCGTCATAAAATCCTCGACCTGTTGGGAGACCTTTGCTTTATGAAGCCTAAGCTCCCGAAAGTTCGTTTGGAAATCATTAACGGTGGTCATTTGAGCCACAGAACAATCTTAGAAAAGGTGTTGCCTTATGCTTTATAATGAAGAACAAGTTCATGCCCTCCTCCCTCAGAAGGCTCCGTTTGCTTTCGTAGATGAAATTCTCGAAATCAACGAAGGTGACCAGCCGTCTATCGTTGCTGTGTGGCACGTGACCGGAAAGGAAAAGTTCTTTGATGGTCATTTCCCGAACAATCCGGTGCTTCCGGGCGTGATTCAGATTGAATCCATGGCTCAGGCTGCTACGCTTTTGACGATGATTGCTAGAAAGACTGATGTCAATGGTAAGCGCCCGGCATTCATGGGTGTCGAAAACTGCCGTTTCCGCGCTCCGGTGATTCCGCCGCAGGATTTGACTCTCAAGGTGACGCTTTTGATGTCTCGTCATGGAATTTATAAGTATTCCGGAGAAATTTATCAAGGCGAAACACTTATTTGCAAGGCGGATTTTAGCGCAGCGATGGTTTAAGTGTTATGACGCGGACTGATGATAAATTGAATGTTTTGATTCTTGCGGCGGGGCTTGGCACAAGGCTAAGGCCGTTGACGAATGAAATCCCGAAACCATTGGTTCGCGTTTATGATAAAAGCATTCTCGAAATCCAGATGGAACGGGCGAAGTCTCTCGGAGATATTCGCCTGCATGCCAATGCTCATTACTTGGCGGAACAGATCGTTTGTGAAGGCGAACGCCTTGGTTTTGAACGAGTTTGGGAAGAACCCGAAATCCTTGGAACGGCAGGACCCTTGCGCCGGATTTATGCGGCGGGGTATCGCGGCGGTCTCTTGATTATGAATGGTGACGCGTATTGTAATTTTGACTTGAAAAAGTTTGTTGCAAATGCACGTGCCGCATATGAGGCGGGGAAGGCTGATGGCTCGAATCGCTGTGAAGTGGCTCTCTTGGCGGTTGATTTCCCGAAGGTGAACACGTTCCGCGTGGGTGCAGATGGTTGCCTTGTGGGCGTTGCCGGACGATTCGGAAGCGAAGATGGTTTGGCGGCGACATTCTCTGGAATCTCGTGGTACAGCGATGAAGCTCTTGCTAGAATCCACGATGGTGAATTCGATATCCGTGAATTTTGGAAGCAAGAAATTGCTGCTGGCCGTGCGCCGTTCGTTGATATGTCGCAGTTGCATGCAACGTGGATTGATATGGGATCGCCCGAAGGCTTGATGGCTGCGGTGGATGCCCGCAAACAAGAACTTGGCCGTGAAAAAAACGAAGCGGTTGTAGAACCTGGCGTGAATGTCCCCGCTTCTGCAAGAGTTGTTCATTCTGTTTTATATAAAGGTGCTGTAATTTCTGAAAACGAAGTCGTTCAGGATGAAATTCGAGGGAAAAATTTCTTCTGGCAAATTCCTCCTAACCACTAAACACTAACCACTGTCTACTTCCTACTTCCTACTTCCTACTTCCTACTTCCTACTTCTTACTATCCTATGCGTAAATTTAGAGTTGTTTTAGTAGAACCGGAACATCCACACAATGTGGGGTTTGTCGCACGTGCCATGCACTGCTATGCATTGCCGGAGCTTTATATTGTTTATCCCAAGCGCGATAAGGTTTTGGATAAATCTTACCATACGGCTGCTAATAGCCATGACATCTTGGATAACGCTAAGGTCGTCCACAAGTTTGAAGATGCTATTGGCGATTGCTCTTGTGCGGTCGCTTATAGCCGCCGTATTTTTGCAAGCTCCATCAAGCATACGATGGTGCAGAATTTGTCTGACATGCTTCCGGAAGATGGAACGATTGCGCTTGTGTTCGGTCGTGAATCTTGCGGCCTTGCGCTTGAAGAAGTAAATGCTTGCACGTACCAATGCGAAATTCCGGTGCCGGGACTCATGAGCTTAAATTTAGGACAAGCTGTTTCGATTAGCTTGTACGAGCTTTGCCGTTCCGGGGCTCTCGCGAATGGCGAGGGCCGCGCGAAGCGCACAACGCGAGGCGTTGCCGAAACGGGTCCTGCAACAATCCAGCAGATTGATGGCTTCAAAAAGTTCCTCGACCGCTATTTGACTGGCCAATACCACGACCAAGCTTGGCGCGACAGTTTCCTCAACACGCTTTTGCAGCGCTTGCACCCGACGCGCAACGAACTTTCGGCGCTGTTTGGACTCTTGCGCAATTTGGCAGGCAAGCCTGCTCGCTTGGAACATGCCGCTGAAAAAGCTGCCAAGCAAGCCGCGCAAAATGCAGAAGGGAAGGATTCGTCGAAATCCAAGTGACGCTTAACGCCGGAGATTTGACATGTACGAAATATTGCCATACAGCCCGGAAATAGAAAAACGTTGGGATCGTTTTGTAATGAATGATTCCGTGAACGGTACATTTCTCCAAACGCGTAAGTTTTTGAATTATCATCCCGAAGGCCGATTCACGGACGCTTCGTTCTTTGTGGAAAAGAGCGGTATTGTTGTTGCCGTTGTTCCGGGCTGTAATGTAGATGGCAAGTTTGTTTCGCATCAAGGTTCAACTTTTGGTGGCCCTGTCATTTCAAAAGATTTTTATTCTGGCCACAAAATTCTTGAAATTATCAAAACTATTGACGATTATATTGTTCGAAATTTCAAGGGCGTAAAGTTAAAACCGACTTCTTCGATTTTTGCAACGATGCCAACGGATCTGCTTGATTATGCTTTGGAACATTCGGGATTCTGTCGCCATACGGAACTGAGCTGTTATACGCCGCTTGCTAAAAATATTGATCCGCTTGAAGCCTGCAAACGTGAATGTCGCCACAACTTTAAACAAACTGAAAAGCTGAACTTGACCTACGGCGAGATTCCTGATAGCGAAATGGAACAATTTTACGATTTTCTCGTGCTGTCAAAGGCTCGTCATAATACGACTCCAGTTCATTCTTTAGCGGAATTGCGGGACCT
Organism: Fibrobacter succinogenes; assembly: GCF_902779965.1. Classification (NCBI taxonomy): domain Bacteria; kingdom Pseudomonadati; phylum Fibrobacterota; class Fibrobacteria; order Fibrobacterales; family Fibrobacteraceae; genus Fibrobacter; species Fibrobacter succinogenes. Next base: position 168,793 of record NZ_CACZDK010000001.1, read on the forward strand.
CAAGCAGAGATTCCCGAGTGAAATTTTATTTCGCGGTGTTTGGTTAAATAATGAAAATGGTCAAGACCGTGTTTATCTTTCGGGCATGATGATTTTCGTTTTCAATCAAGCGAAAGTGTTTCATTTCCAGTATCTTGCGCCCGATGACTCTAAACGCGATACGAACGCAACGACTGCTTTGTTTGTAAATGCTATGCGCGAAGCCGCTGAAACAGGCTATGAAAAATTCTCGTGGGGGATTTCCACTGAAAATGGCGGCGACTACCTGAACGAAAATCTCTATCGTTTCAAGGAATCGTTTGGCGCGCTCCCATGCGTAAACGCTAGATACGAGAAATGAGTTGGTAGAATCCGGCTAGTTCTGTGCTAGGTTCCGGCTCAAGGGCCGGAATGACGTATCGGAATGACATGGGAGCCGAATACAGCGACAAGTTTACTTGTTCATTGTTGAGGCGAACCTGTCATGCGCTCAGCGCAATGACGTCATGGCGGACCAGATCCGCCATCTAAGCTTTAAGTTCTAAGCTTTCTTTCAAAAAATCTTCATACTCATAGATGTAATCGCTTTCGTCGTAATGCTCCGAGGCAAGCACCATGCACACGGCTCCCGAAGAGAAATTCTCGATTTCGCGCCAGTGCATTGTAGGAATATAGAGCCCGTGATAGGAACGGTTCAGCGAATACTTGGATCGAGTTTTTCCATCGTCCAGAATCACATCGAAGCTACCGCTAGCGGCAATGATTAACTGGCGAAGCTTGCGATGGGCATGGCCTCCACGTGTCGTTCCGCCTGGAACGTCGTACAGATAATACACGCGCTTGATATCAAAGGGAATTAACTCGCCGCCTTCGACTACGCTCAAGTTGCCGCGCTGGTCGTGGGCGATGGGGATATCAATCAAACGGGGTTCTTTCAACTGTTGTTCGTTCCATTCCATACCGCTAATATAACAAAACCATCTCGAATGAGATGGCTTGCTTGAAAATTATTTCCAGTGTTTCAGCTGCGAAAGGTGCGAATCAAAAAAGGCTCGTCGTTCGTTGTCGGGCTTGTTTTCTGGATTCGGCATGTGCGAAATAAGAAAATCAAGCAACGAGTCTTTGCTGGTGTAGGCGAACTTGCCGTCTGCATAGCACCATTTGCAGTAATCTTCGTTGAAACTGCCGTCGATTTCGCGGCTGATGATGGCGTCGTCACCGAGGGGCATTCCGCAGCATTGGCAGAAAAGCTGGCGCGGAGCGCCTAGCAATGTGTTGATTGAAACGTTAAATTCCTTGGATAGAACTTTAAGCATCTCGGTGTTTGGCTGTGTTTCGCCAGTTTCCCAACGGCTTACGGCTTGTCTCGTCACGTGTACGCGTTCGGCCATCTGTTCTTGAGTCAGGTTGTGTTTTTCGCGAATATTCTTGAGTATTTCTGGGACGTTCATAAAATTTCCTTTTTGTTGATGGCTCAAATATACCTAGAGCTTTGTGTTAAATCAAGAAACAGTCTGTTGCCTTCTGTAAAAGATAAAGGGTTTCTTTGGGGTAAAAATACTCTTCTTTAAACGGTTTGTAAAACGTAATGTTAACAATTTTTAATAATAAATTTGTAACGAAAAGTTTAATGAAAAATGCGGTTTACGTAACGGATCGTTCCACTTCAATATTGGCAAGAAATTTGCTAAGGAGATGAATGTTAAAATTAGTAGTGAGAAAAGTTACAAATCGTTAGGAAAAAAGAAAATATGCGTTTTGTAAAGTTGATTACTTAGAATATTTTTTACATATGTAAAAATTATCTTTTCGACGCAAGCCCGCTTTATTGCTGGCTTTAGCTATGAATAGTTGTTATTTTGTTTAAATTATTATAATACTTATAATTCAATTTTTGATTTTTGTTTACTTTTCAAATTTTTTAACTATATTCAAATACAGGATTGGGGGCGCTTGCGAAATTGGACGATGCGAGTGTCTTTGCAGTTTAACACTTTATCTATTCCAACTTGGAATACTAGAAATTGGAGTAAATAAATCATTACTAAATGCTTTCGTGATGCTCTTTTTATAAATATTGTACTTATTTTAGGTGTAAATAAAAGATTGGGTTGACATGAGATTATTTGATGAACATGTAGTATTGCGTTTCGCGCTGTTGCTGGCGTGTTTTTTGTTCGCAGAATCTATTCCAGATATTCTGAACTTTTCTGAGCACGCTTATGATTTCGTGCCGTATTTCTTGGCAATAGTGTTTCTGGCGTATGTTGCGCTATTTTACAAGTTCCCCCTAGATAGTCGCAAAATTAGGAACGATGTGGATATTCCTGAACCGAAAGTGGTTGAGCCTATTCGTGACCTTAAAAAAGATCTTCTCGAAAAAGATGAAATGTTCCAGATGATGATCGATGTATCGTCGGATGGTTTTTGGACGTTTGATGTAGCGTCGGGTAAGGTTTATTGGTCAAATCGCATTGCCAAGTTGCTTGATGCCGAAAATACAAGCCTTGAAGATTCCTTTGAGCCTTTGCAAAAACGTGTGATTGAGAGCGACTGGAATGCGTTCCGTGAACAGCTGAATGCGGCATTGCAAAAGGCTGGCACATTCTCTTGCAATTTAACTTTGCTGGATGCTTCTAAGAAAAATGCTAAGTTTGTTATTAGCGGACGTGTACAAAGTAATGACTTGGGCCGCCCAATTCGAGTGATTGGTTCCTTGACCGAAAAGATTGAACGCAAGTCGGAAGAACGCGAAGCTTATAATTTTGTTTATCAAGATGCGTTGACGGGTGTTTATAATCGCAAGTATTTCCTCGAAAAACTCAAGATGGATGTTGATATTGCTGCTAAACGTCCGGATTATGTTTTTGCAGTTGCGCTTTTAGATATCGATAGTTTTGGTGCTATCAATGCTTCTTATTCTATCAATATTGGTGATAATGTTCTTCGTACGATTGCAGACCGTTTAAAATCGATTGCTCGCCCGGATGATTGCGTGGCTCGTATTGGACCTGATGTTTTTGCTCTTATTTTACACAATATCGAAAGCCGCGATCCTAATGATGATTTGATTCCGCTTGTTCGTAATATTCATAATAAAGTCAAAGCTCCAATTCTTTTAGAAGGCAAGGATCTTTATATTAGCGTCTCGATGTCTATTGTGATAAATCAAGATGTCGATTGCGTTGAAGATATTCTTGCCAATGCAAACGCAAGCCTTCGCGATATGAAGAAAGGTATTAACCACGGCGGTATCCAATTCTTTAGCGGTGGTATTCGCGAAAAGGCGATGAAGCTTTATAAGCTTGAGTTCGAAATTCGCAGAGCAATTCAGGCTCAAGAATTTGTTCTCATGTACCAGCCAATTGTCGATATTCGTGCCGGAAATAAAATTGTCGGATTCGAAGCGCTTGTGCGTTGGAACCAGTCTGAACGTGGTATTATTTCTCCTGCTGAATTTATTCCGATTGCCGAAGAAACGGGGCTTATTGTGCCGATGGGCGCGCTGATTTTGCGCATGGCATGCCGCCAGACAAAGCTTTGGGTCGATATGGGCTATAAGGATATTCAAGTTGCGGTGAACTTCTCGGCAAAGCAGTTCTCGATGGACTCGATGGTTGATGATGTGCGTCGTGTTTTGACCGAAACGAACTTGAATCCGCGTAATTTGAAGCTTGAGATTACGGAATATACGGCAATGTGCGAAGCCGATAAGACAATTGAAATTATGCGTGCTCTTTCGAACATGGGCATCCAGATTTCGATTGATGACTTTGGTACCGGTTATAGTTCGCTTTCGTACTTGAAACGTTATCCGGTGCATACGCTCAAGATGGACAAGTACTTTGTGGACCATGTGGCCGATAACGAAGAAGATGCCGCTTTTGCCCGCATGGTGATTGGTATTGCAAAGTCCTTGAATTTAGACCTTATTGCAGAAGGTGTGGAAACTAAGGAACAGTTGGACTTCCTTTATTGCGAAGGATGCCGCTTGATTCAGGGATTCTACTTTAGCAGACCGCTTAATACGGAGATGGCGCTAGAGTATATGAAGAATCATTATAATGTTCCGGTGCAGGGTTCCACCTTCGAAACGGAACAGGAAGCCGTTAAGGTTTAAATCCCATAACACTTTCTTGTGTTTTCACGACAGTGCTTGTAGAGATCTTCTACGGGCACGTTTTTTATTTCGGCGAGTTTGTCGGCAATGAACGGAATGTAGCCGGAATGGCAGGGCTTTCCGCGGAAGGGGACGGGCGCCATGTAAGGGGCGTCGGTCTCCAAAAGCATTTGACCGAGCGGTACGAGCGCTGCTGCGTCTCGGACGTTTTGTGCGTTGTTGAACGTGACGATTCCCGTGAATCCGACGAAGATGTTTGCGTCTAGCTGAAGGAGTTGTTCGACGAATTCTGGCGTGCCTGTAAAGCAGTGGACGTGAATGTTGCGGTTGTGGAGGCTCGCGGCGCGGAGCACGGCGAGGGCGTCGTCATCGGCTTCGCGGAGGTGGAGTACGAGTGGCTTGCTGCTTTCGATGCCGAGTTGCAAATGGCGTTCGAAGAGCTTGACTTGAGCGGCCTTTGTTTCGGCGCCGTAATGGTAATCGAGGCCGAATTCTCCGCAGGCGACGCATTTGGGGTGGGCGAGGTATTCGAGAAGTCGAGTTTCGTCTTCGGCGGTCTCTGTTTCTACATACTCGGGATGGATGCCGTAAGCGGTGTAGACGAATGGATATTTTTCGCTGAGTTCGCAGGCGCGGTCAAAGTCAGCCGGGTCGCAGGCGACGTGGATAAATGCTTCGGGTTGTGCAATCTTGGAGGCTGCCGCTTTTTCTTTGGCGGAGCTGCGTTCGGTCGTGAATCTGGCGGTTTGGAAACGTTCGAGAAGCGCGTCAAAGGATTCGCCCGCATGGCGCTCGTAAGAGTCGATGTGACAATGAGTATCGATGAACATGATTTAGTAGACAGTAGGAAGTAGACAGTTGGAAGTGGTTGGTGGTTAGGGGCGTCATCCTTGGCCGAGAGGCCGAGGATCCATACAGTTTTTATTACAATGTATGATTCTCCTTCGGAGAATGACTGCTAAAAACTCATGCTCAAAGCGACCGTAGGGAGCGAGCTCATAGCTAGTAGTTTACTTCCAGAATCTCGTAAACAATTTTTCCGCGGGGGGCTTGGACTTCGATGGTGTCGCCGGCTTTTTTGCCTTGGAGCGCTTCACCGATGGGGGACTTCATGCTGATGCGTCCCTGGAGCGGGTCGATTTCCTTGTCGCCAACGATGCTGTAGACCTTTTCGCGCTTGGTTTTCTTGTCAAGCATCTTGACTGTTGCGCCAAAGCGGATGGAACCGTCCTTGGTAGCGGCGTTTTCGACAATCTGTGCACCATCCAGAATGCGGTCGAGTTCACGCAAGCGGCGGTCAATTTCGCGCACGCGCATACGCCCGTAAGTGTAGGCGGCGTTTTCGCTGCGGTCGCCTTCGGCAGCAGCGGCTTGCACCTGGTTGATCATTGCCGGGCGTTCGACATATTTGAGATGTTCCCATTCTGCCTTGAACTTTTCAAAGCCTTCTTTCGAAATCAAGTGTTTCATGGGGGAAAATTTAGAAAAAGTGTATAGTGATTAGTGGTTGGTGGTTAAGGAACAGTAGGAAGTAGTCGGTAGGAAGTAGGAAGATTTTATAATCGCGGCAAAGCCGCCTAACTATTACTGTTTACTAATCACTAATAAAAACTATATTTGGTAAAAACTTTGTTTGAGAGTGTTTTATGTTGTTGAAGAATTTGTGGTGTGGAAAGACGTCTTTGCGTAGGTGCGTGGCTGTTGCTGCTGTTTCTAGTTTGCTTGTGCTTGCGGCCTGCGGTGGCGATAGCGGTACTAGCGCTTCAAACAACGATGGAACGTCTGATTCTGAAGAGATTCAGAGTTCTTCTAGCAGCACAAAAGTTGAATCATCGTCCAGCGTCATTCTGAGTGGCGATAGCCATGAAGAATCTAGTAGCAGTTCATCATCGAGTTTGAAGTCTGTTTCATCTTCTAGCAAGCAGTTGAGTTCCTCTTCGAGCGGGAAAAATGGTGATGGCTGGAGCTGGGACGTGCCGAAGGAAGATCGTTTGAATCCTGAAATAGCCTACGACTCAATGACGGATTCCCGCGATGGTCAAATCTATAAGACTGTGAAAATTGGTAATCAGGTCTGGATGGCTGAAAATTTGAACTATGCCGATAGTGTCAAAACTCCGAGCTTAATAGGTAAAAATTGGTGCTATGCCAATAAGGCTGAAAATTGTGCCGTGACTGGCCGCCTTTACACCTGGGCGGCGGCGATTGACTCGGTGAAGCTCGCGACTGATGCCGGCAATCCGCAGGACTGCGGTTTGGACAAAAGCTGTACTCTGCCTGATACGGTGCAGGGCATTTGTCCGCCGGGCTGGCATTTACCGGAGAAAAAAGAGTGGGATACTTTGCTTACCAAAGTCGGTGGGGAAGCAACGGCACTCAATGTTCTCAAGTCGCAGACGGGGTGGTTTCGTAAAGGCAACGGCTCGGATGATGTGGGCTTTTCCGCACTGCCTGCTGGCGACAGGATCAACAATGGCAATTTCTTCGACATTGGCAAACTCGCCGGCTTCTGGAGTGCTTCTGAGACAGATTACAACTACGCCAATGCCTTGGACTTGGGCTACTGCAGCAACTATGCGGCCCTGGGTTACTACAACAAGAGCTTCGGTTTTTCTGTTCGTTGCCTGAAGGACTAGTCGGGGCGTTACGGGGCTGGCGATTGAAGCCCCGTTCGAGGGGGTGATGGAAGACTTGCCCTTAGAAGGAGGTGCCCGCTCGGTGGCGGGCATGACAATAGGGCTAGGCTGCAATCAGGGGGAGACTTCCCCCTTTTATAGAACAAGACATTACTAGATTGCTTCGCTTCGCTCGCAATGACGTGCGAGGCGAATGCTGCAGAACCGCTTGCGTGTTCTATTGCTGAGCCGATACCGTCATGCGCACTGCGCAATGATGTGCAAGGTTATACAGCACGAACGCTTGCATTCGTATTGGATAACCGCAGCAGTCATGCGCTCTGCGCAATGACGTTTCCTGCTGCCAACTAAGTTCTGTCTACTTCCTACTTCCTACTTCTTACATCCTACTTCCTACAACCTTCATTCGATTGTGATTTCTACCACTTTCGTTTAATCTTGTAATTTACTATCTTTGGCGCAAATAATTAAAAGAGGTGATATGGTAAGAAAAAAACGGTCCGAATCAAAGTATAAGCGATTGAGCCGTATTTATTATAATCGAATGTTTCCGCGTAGGCAAGATGCGATTCAGGTGGCATGGTCGGTTGCAGCTGGGGTGTTTATTGGCATTTGGCCGACGATTGGTGTCGCCATTATTTTGACGGTTGCGTTTTGTGCGCTTTTCCGGTTGCCGAAGGTGCCGGGGATTGTTTCGTCGTTTGTGGCAAACCCGCTGACTCAGTTCGGTTTTTTCTATCCGACGGGTTACATGCTCGGGTGCAAAATTGTCCATCCCGAAGCGATTAAGTTTGACTTTTTGGAAGAATTTCAGGGGCTTTCCTTCAAAAATTTCACGACGGTTATCGGTCATTTGTGGAATGATGCTGCAGACCACCTGTTGGCGTTCATGATTGGCATCACAATTGTTGCTGCGATTGGCGGAGTTATCTTCTTTTTTCTAGCTTATTTCATCGTAAGTTACAGAAAGAAAAAATGGATTGCGGCAAAGACGGGTTATATCCATAACTTGATTGCCGAAGATGAAGTTTTAATCAAAGAAGCACACAAAGGAAAGAAACCTATGATGCACATCTATCCGTTCAAGGCTTTGCGTCCGGTGAACCCGGCTGAAGCTGAGACCATCTCTGCGCTCCCTTACGACGTGATGAACCGCGCCGAAGCCAAGGCTATGGCTGAAGGACTCCCGCATTCTTATTTGCGCGTGACCCGTGCCGAACTTGAACTTCCGGATTCCGTTGACGCTTACGATCCGAAGGTTTACGCTCATGCTCGTGAAAATCTTGACAAGATGATTGAAGACGGTGTTATTGCCTTCGACAAGAAGCCTTGCCTTTATGTTTATCGTCAGACCATGAACGGTCGTGAACAGTACGGCCTTGTTTGCTGCGTTCCGGCTGCAGATTATTTCAATGGCACGATCAAGAAGCACGAACTTACCCGCGCAGACAAGGAAGAAGATCGCTTGCGCCATGTGCTTGCTACGAATGCCAACACGGGTCCGGTGTTCCTCACTTATCGCGATAACGGCCAGTTCGATATTTTCGGTGCCGTGACCAAGCGCAAGCCTGTTTACGACTTCGTGAGCAAGGGCGATGGCTTTGGCCACACGGTTTGGGTCATCGATGATGACGCTGAAATCGAAGCTATTCGCAAGTCCTTTGAATCTGTGCCGGTGAGCTATATTGCTGACGGTCACCACCGCAGTGCTGCTGGTGCCCGTGCAGCCAGCTACCGTGCCGAACAGAATCCGAACAACACGGGCAACGAAGAATACAACCGTTACCTCGCCATCCTCTTCCCGAGCACCCAGCTCAAGATTCTCGATTACAACCGCGTCTTGAAGGACTTGAACGGTCGTACTCCGGAACAGCTCATGGAAGAAATGAAGCTTGTGTTCGACATTGAAGAACTCGATTCTATGCAGAGCCCGGCCAAGCAGAACCAGGTGAACTTCTACATGGGCGGCAAGTGGTATGCTTGCACGTTTAAGGACAAGTTCCTCAAGAACTTGGGCCCGGTCGATAGCCTTGATGTGGCTCTCCTCCAGAAGCTCGTGTTGAAGCCGCTTTTTGACATTGACGATCCGCGTACATCGAAGCGCATCGACTTTGTCGGTGGCATCCGTGGTCTTGGCGAACTGGTGAAGCGCGTCGATAGCGGTGAATGCGCCTGCGCCTTTGCTATGTACCCGACCACGCTCGATCAGCTCATGAGCATTGCTGACGCTGGTGAAATCATGCCGCCGAAGAGCACGTGGTTCGAACCGAAGCTCCGCGACGGTCTCTTGGTCCACACGCTCGACTAATTGCTAGCAGGTCGCGCGGCTTTGTTGCATGAAAATTGCGGCATTGCCATACAAAATGCGCGGCCTTTGCAAAAGCGAAATTGGGAAATCCTCGAATGTATCGGGGATTTTTTTGTTTAGAACGAAACTTTACCTTTGAACGTGACACTACTGAAATCGCGGTATTGGCCGTACATTCCATCCTTGCCGTCAGGGCCTTTCAAGTATAAATCGCCGATAAGGCTGAGGGTTATGGCGTCAGTTAGTTTGTAGTCGAATTCGAATTCGCTTGCTGTAGAGTAGTTACACAAATCAAGTGCCCCAGAAGCTGAAATGGTCAGGGTCTCGTTTAGGAGTGTCTTTTCTATGCTGAGGGTTGCTTGGTGTTCATACTGCTTGCGGTCCAAGTATTTTCTGTACTTGAAAACAACATCTGAAATGTATTGCGCGGTAATCGTCCAGCCGCCGCTCAATGTCCAGTCGAAACCGACAAGGCTTACAAGCTGGTGCCTTTGCTTGCTCGATGTAACCTTTTCTTCGTAGAAAAATTGCTCAATTTGGTAATCTGCGGTTGTCTGGATATGCCGCATAGGGAAGAACGCCGTTTCTAGACGGAATACAAAATCACCTGCTGGGATTGCTGCATCGGCGCCAATCATGGACATGCGTTTGTACTTGCCCGTAACATCAATCATGCCGACATCCTCTGCGGATTCCGGGGATTCATAAAAGTAGGGCGAGTATTTGATAAATGGCGTGTCATCCCATCCGTAAAACCCATACAAAGATAAGTCTGCTACAGATGTGTAGAAGCTTGCACGAAGTGCATATTCGCCATTGTTAATGTCTTTGTGGGGAAGTTCAAAATCGTCATAGAAAAAGGGGCAAAAAAATTGAATTCCGTCCATTTGGTCTGGGAACGAGTGTGCACGGAGCGGATTTTTGGCGGCGATCGGTAAAATGCTCGGCGTAAAGAAAGGAATGTAATAGGCATCGACTTGAGCTTTGTCAGTCAAGAGCGATAAACGCACTGCATCGATTCCGAGTTTAGATTCGTTATAATCGTTTGCGACAACTCTTGATTCATCAAAGGGACTTACGACATCTGCAATTTGAATGTCATCGGCTTTTCCCCATGAGACTATCTGGCGACCGATACGGAGCGCGAATATTCCGTTTTTCCAATCGATATAGGCTTCTTTTAGCCTTAGTGCGAAAGATCCGTCTTCGTCGATGAATCCGGACATTCCGTTAGAAGATTGGCTTCCTATGGCGTCGTGGATCAATTGGCCGTTCACATAGATCATGGCATCGTCGTAGAACGCCTTGACGGAGCCATCGAAAATGGTTTGGCCGAGCAAAAAATCGCCTTTCTGCTTGTGGGCGTTTGGGAGGCCTATGCCTGCTTGGGTTGTGAGGCTTCCGCTAAATGCGATTTCTTGCGCGTGAAGCGTTGGGGCTGAAAAGTGAGCCATTGTTGCAAATGCTATGGCTGGGATTGCCGTTGTGAAAAAGGAATGCTTATTCATACTTCCTCCTTTTCTTTGCCAAAGGGGTTTGCTACGTGCAATAGAGCGGGTGTAATTGTGTAGTCCGCAACCAACGCACTTGAAAGACCAACGATAACGAGAACTCCGAGAACCGCCAAGAAGTGCATGGGGCTAAACAGATAAACGCTGAACATGGAACACAAAATAATGGTCGTCAGGAACATCGTTGCTCCGATTTCGCGGAAGGTTGTTTCCATGGCCTTTTCGCTAGAACCCATTTGTTCATGTTTCATTTTCAGGTGTGTTGTTAAATGGATGGTGTCGTCAACGGCAATGCCTAAAACCATGGGCATCACGGTGATGGTGCTGAAGTCAAGGGCGTAATTGAAATACCCCATGACGCCACCCACGAGAATGACCGGAGCCACGTTCGGAATCATGCCGATAAGGCCAAGCTTAAGGCTTGAGAATGCGAATACGAGCATGATGGCGATGATGACAAGCGAAAACCCGAAGGACTTTAAGCCACCAAAGACAATGCGGTTGCTCATTTCGGAATAGCGAATCATGTCGCCAAGCAAGGTGCATTTTGCGCCTGGGAAAAGTTTGGCAAGTTTTGCTTTCAAAGCGTCCATATTGGCAAGGGCTTCTTCCGTTGCAAACTGCGTCATGTCCACGCTGACAACGGTTGTCTTGAAATCGTCATCCATGGCATCGCTAAAGTCGTTATGCATTTCAATCGATGAAAGTTCCATTAACTGTGCAAGAATGTATTCGTCTTCGGGGACAGTGTACATTGAATCTTTGCCCTCGTTGAGGGCGCGGTTCATTTCTTTCAGGATGCTTGTCGCCGAGGCAACGCGAGCCTTTCCGCCCGACCATTTGGTGAGCGAGAGCGTTCCGAGATAATCTTCAAGCTGCAACAGCGCTTTCATGTTTTCGGGTTTCTTGAATGCGCCTTCTTCATCGTAAGAAATCATCACTGAATAGCTGTACTGATTGCCTAGTTTTTTCTTCAGCATTTCCTTGGTTTTTTGGATGTAGGGCATCTTGTCGCCTGTGATGGTCAGGTAATCTAGCTGTGCCGTGATTTTGAACATCCCCGGAATGAATGCGGCGATAACCAATGCGCAAATGACGATGAATGATTTCTTTCTGTTGTAGACAAATTTAGACCATTGTGAAAAGTAAAGATCCAACTTTGTTGCTCCATTAACATCCAATGCTTGGGGCGTGCAGTCCTTACCGAATGAAAGTAAAATTGGAATAAGGACAGTAACGTAGATGTAAATTGCAAGAACGATAAGAGCGGATGTTTTACCCATCCATTCAAGTGGCTTCATGTTCACGAACAGGAAACTGATAAATGATGCCATGGTCGTAAGAACCGTGAACAGCACCGGCCATCCGCATTCCTCGACGCACTTGATGGCTGATTCCTTGCGCTTGCCTGTACGTCTAAAATGCAGCTTGAACATCTTGATGTAGTGTACGGAATAGCCAACCGCAAGAGCCATGCCAAGAACAACCGGCAATGTTACCAGTGCGGAGTCTGCTTTTTCTCCAAAAAACGACATGGCTCCAAAAACTGAGGCGATTGCGCTGATTGTAGCTACAGCCGGAACAATCACGCCAAACACGTTGTGTAGGCAAATTGCCAAGAACAAAAGCATTACGATAACGCTGCAGATGACTCTTACACCGTATTCGGGGACTTCGTAACGGTCTTCGTTCGCGCTGTCGTAAGGCATACCACCACCATAAAGCATGAATCCTTTGTTCTGGAATTCTTCGCTTTCGATAATGTTCATCAGCTTGTAGCCGATGTCTGTTGAAACTTCGTCAATTTCGCCATTGTACTTTTCTTCAAGCTCTTTTCCAGCGAAAGGATGGAGCGAAAGAGAAATCCATGTTTCTTTGCCGTCATCGCTGACAAGCGAATTGATGAGTGCGTTCGTTTTTTCGCTACCGCGCATCACGAGGGCACGCGCTTTTGCAAGCTCAGCGGAATCTGAAGGGATGCCGTTTCCGTAAGGCTTTACAATCGAAAATCCTTCGTCATTGCCGACAGGAATATCTACTTCGACGATAGATGTCAGGCGGTCTGCAAACGGAATTTCATCACGCATGCGGTTGCCTATTTTTTCGATGACCTTCAGTATTTCTTCGCTAAAGACATCGCCTTCGCCTTGCTTTACAATAAGAACGCCGACACCGTTCAGGTTCCCGAATGTTTCTTCGTATTTTTTGGTGTTGATGGTGATTTCGTCTGAGTTGCCGAACCAGCCTTCTTCGCCAAGAGCAAGCGAAAAATTGCTCAAGCCTAAACAGCAAACGACCGTGACGATAAGCAAAGTGGCAAGAATCTTAAAGCGGTTGCGAATTTGCGCCTGTCCGACCTTGCCGAAAAATTCGTTGAACTTTTCGACTTTCATGATTAGCTGTCCTGGTTTGTTTATTTCACCTGTTCGCGTTCGAGTGCGCTTACGGTAAAGTAACTTTCATTGACCTTCTCATCGTATTTGAGGTTCTTGACTTCGTAGACAGTTTTGTGGTTTGTTTGGACGTTCGTCATGGTCATCTTGAGCGTAGACCAGTAACCGTTTACTTGCTGGATATTATCGGCGGTAAGCGTTTTTTGCAAGCGGTTCTGCTTGTCGAAATATTCTCCCTTTTGTACAACATAGGTTTTCTTGTTCACCCAGGAGACGCGGCGGCTTATTTTTGCCTTCGGGTCTTTAGCCTTGGCTTCTAGAATCCAACAGTCGATGCCGTTTATTTTTTCTTCGCCGAGGAGGGCGAAGTTGTCCTTGGAGAGACTGCGGTTGCCAAGGTCGTCGTATGTGAAGTCGGTTCCCTGGAAGTCGTCGTCCTTGCTTGAACCGGAAACGCGGCGCACCTTTTTCATGGCTGGAAGGTAGATCCAGCTGTCGCTATCGACGGTAGAGCCGTCGGCTTTGTCGGGGTAGTCGTAGGTGAGGTAGCTGATGCCCGCCACGTCGCGCGGCGTTTTGAACATGAGAACGGTCTTGTCGGTTGTGCCGTCCTTCATGGTGTAGGAGACGATTTCGCGGTTACGGGTCTTGCCGTTTTTATCAATCAATGTCACGGAAATGAGGCCGGAAGATGTTTTTCCGGAGGGCAAGTCGTGGACTTTTTTGGCGATTTCGCTTGCAGACTGCGCAAAACTGGTTGTGAAAAGCAGAAAACTAGCGCTAAGGGTGCTTAAAAAAAGATTTTTCATTTTTCTCCTTCAAAAAGTCCAAAGGCGGTTTTTGTGAAAATCGCTTGACTCTTTTGTAAGAAAATTATATCAATTTGCGCGGATTTGAAATTTTTTTTGAAAAATTTTATTCCGAGTTGTATTTTTATCTGAAAAACGTTTGCTTTTCTTCTGCGTTGGGGTTTTAGGGGCGGAGCCCCTAGGCGGTGGATTGCTTCGGCCCCTTACTGGGGCTTTTTCTAAGCTCTAAGTTCTAAGTTCTGCCAACTTTTTCATACCTACTAATATTACATGAATTTCCTTCCTACTTCCTACTTCCTACTTCCTACTTTCCTATATTTTCCACGCAAAAATTTTTAACAAGGATATTCTTATGGCAAAGATTGCTATTCTCGGTTACGGTAACCTGGGTCGCGGTGTGGAATGCGCCGTGAAGCAGGCTCCGGATATGGAACTCGTCGCGGTTTTCACTCGTCGTGACCCTGCTACGGTCAAGATTCAGACGGCAGGCGTTCCGGTGTTGAACGTTTCTGAAATGGAAGCCTGGAAGGACAAGGTGGACGTGCTCATCATTTGCGGTGGCTCTGCTACGGACCTGCCGGTGCTCACCCCGAAGTACGCTTCTATGTTCAACGTGATCGACTCCTTCGACACCCACGCCAAGATTCCGCAGCACTTCGCTGCTGTTGACGCTGCTGCCAAGGCTGCCGGCAAGATTGCTATGATTTCTGTCGGTTGGGACCCGGGTATGTTCAGCCTGAACCGCGTGTACGCCCAGTCTATCCTTCCGGAAGGCAAGGACTACACGTTCTGGGGCAAGGGTGTTTCCCAGGGCCACAGCGATGCTGTCCGCCGCATCAAGGGCGTGAAGAACGCGAAGCAGTACACCTGCCCGGTGGAATCTGCTCTCGAAGCTGTGCGTAGCGGTTCTATGCCGGAACTTACGACTCGCCAGAAGCACACTCGTCTCGTTTACGTTGTTGCAGAAGAAGGTGCTGACAAGGCCTACATCGAAAACGCCATCAAGACGATGCCGAACTACTTCGATGAATACGACACGACGGTCAACTTCATCAGCGAAGAAGAATTCAACAAGAACCACAGCGGGCTCGCTCACGGTGGTTTCGTGATCCGTACCGGCAAGACCGGCATGAATCTGGAACACACGCACGTGATCGAATACAGCCTGAAGCTCGATTCCAACCCGGAATTCACGACGAGCGTTCTCGTGGCTTACGCCCGCGCAGCACTCCGTATGAAGGCTAACGGCCAGACCGGTTGCAAGACCGTACTCGACGTGCCGCCTGCATACCTCAGCACTCTGAGCGACGACGATCTCCGTGCTCATTGCCTGTAATTGGTAGAAATTGGTCGAAATTGTTCCTCTTTGTGTTATGCAAAGGGGAACTTTTTTTATTTTATGAAGTGAGTCGTTTTATAGACGTTAACAGGAGAAGAAAATTTTGCGTAATTTTTTGAAAAAATTCACCACAATTGTTGTGCTATTTTTATGTTGTTCGTTTTTCGAATCTTGCGCAATGATTTTTTCTGTAAGTTCGCCTAATCTCTCGCAATCCGAGTATGATGTTTTGCGTGTGAGCAATCCTAAAATGGCCCAGTGCTATGAATCGCATTTTAGGGGTGGCATGTTGGCGTTGGATCTTTTGTTTTGGCCGTTTATGATTGTTGATGCTCTTGGTGGTCATTATACTTACTATGCTTATGAACCTGAATATTGCCAAGTCACGCCCTTTGAGGAAGCGAAACCGGCGTATGATCCTTGGGGAGAACCTCCGAAGATTACAAGCAAGGTCAAGTCCGACCAAAATACAAACAAAAAAATTGAGCCTGCCGTAAAACCGCAGCCGCAAAAGAAAAAACCGTCTCGTCCGATTTTCGTAGCCGTTCTTGAATCGACTTCTGGTGGAGTTCTTAAACTTCATGAAGCCCAGTTTATAACAAATGTGTTGAGAGAAGAAGCGGTTAGGGCTTTGTATTCGAAACTGAATGTTACCATTATGACTCGTGAGAATATTATTGAAATGCTCCCGCCTGATAAATCTCTTGAAGAGTGCGAAGGGGCTTGCATTGTTGAAACTGGAAAAAATATCAGCGCCGATTATGTTTCGCAAGCGAGAATCGGAACGTTTGGAAAAAATTTGACGATTTCTGTTGAGCTTTATCGAACTTCCAATAACAAGTTGATTGCTAGCTTTAATTCGAAGGCTCGCGATATTGATGCGCTTGAAGAAGATATTCGTGCAAAGGCGGCGGGTATGTTCTATGAAGTTATTCGTGAAGAAACTGAAAAGTAATATTTAATGAAACATTGAAATCGCTTGATTTGCGATTGTAAAAAGTCTACCGTTAAAATTTTCGGAGGGCTTTTTTCTTTTTATAGTTTATATTTATGAGTATGAGAGTGTCTATAAAATTGTGTTTGCTTACTTACGTGTGGCTTTGTTGCTGCTACATGGCTTGTGATCCTGCGTATGATTATGATTACAATCCTGGGTATGTTAAAGCTCTTAAGCCGGCTGACGTGGATTCTTTGGAAATGCGAGTCTACAGCAATGATTCGCTGATTGCTACCAAATATAGCCGTACCTCTGAAAATGGCGGGGAAGCCAGTTTCTTTTTCGCTGATTATTGCTATGGTAAGGAGCATGCTGGCAAAAGCTTCGATTTTACCATTGCTATTGTTTTTTTCTGCGGCGACAAGAAAGTTGATCTGCCCACATACAAGGTTAAAACAAAGACCGATTCCAGTGGATTTGCGGATGAAGTAAAGTTCTACATAGCTGAATTTGATGAAAGAAAGGTCAGCGGCGATTATTCGCTTGAGACTTTCCTTGCTCCTGAAGATACTGCTTGCGGTAAGTTCGTGAACTATGCCGTCCTCAATGTCAAGGAGGAATGATGAAGCGCATTGCCGTACTGATTTTTTGCTTAGTGGCGTATTCTGCAGCGGGTTTATTTGAAGTTTCGCCGCAAGACTGAAAATTCCTCCAGATTCTTCATCCGTATTTTGAACTTTCCGTTGGTGGAATGTATTCGGTAATGGATTACAAGACCAAATCAAAGACAAACTATTATCATGACTTAGAACGTGATGAAATGGTTTATGACAAGGACCTTTATTACGATATCTATTCTTTTGAAGGGGGCGGTCCTCTGCTTGATTCTAAGATTGGTATCGGTTTTGCAAGACGGGTTGCCTTGTATTTGAGTTTTGGCTGTTTTTGGTCTGCTGGGGAACATCGTTATAAGATTTATTCGCGTGACAAAGAGGAATATTCCGAAGAAGATGCTAGATTCAGATTCTTTGGGGGATTGGGACTCAAATGGTATCCTGTTGTAAATGAACAAAATCCTCTTAATGGATTTTTCCTCGGAACGTCTTTTAAACTTGTTTCCCTTTTCGGAAACGAAAAATCAAGGGAAAAGTACGGAATGTACTATGTCGAGGGTGAATCTTTTATCGAGTTTGAAATAGGAAAGGTCTGGAATATTTCGGATTCCTATTCGTTAGGCTTTTCTGTAAAGGTTGCAGGTGGTTTCGGAGGTGAAACAGAAAAGGTTGATGGCTTCCGAGTCGATAAAAACAGGGAACAAAAGGATGATGATATTACGCTAAATAGCAAGCATATCGGAGCAGTTATTACGTTTGTCCGGAAATAATTACTTTAACTTTTCTTTCAACGCAGAAATTTCTTCCGAAGTCATTCCCAGTTTTTGCAAATATTTTTCTGTAGCGTCCGCCCAATCGGCTTTGTCTGTATTGGGAACGTCAATCCCTTCGGCGTGGTAGACCGATTGCAAATTTTTTAGAACGACTGCTTTGTAAAAATCGATTTGATGTGCGTTTAAGGAGACTTGCATGTCATCAATGACCGTGAAGTAGTTGATGAATGTCTGGGCGTAGTCTGCTTGGATTTCTTCGGCAGTGGCGCCCATCAGTGCTTCTAGAACGGCGATTGTAAAGCCGGTACGGTCCATGCCGTAGGTGCAATGCACTAAATAGGGTGCTTCATGTTCAATCATGTAGCGGAAACCTGTTGCAAGCCCTACTTTGAATGGCATGGAATAGAATTGTACGGGCATCGACAAGAAGACGGCGTCTTGCGATGAGTAATAGGAACTATCAAAGTTCTGGTAAGATCTAGCGTAAATTTCGGTATCTGTTAAATTGATAAACGTGGCGATGCCGGCTTCTTTTGCAAGTGAATCCGCATAGTGGTTGCGACCGATAGAGTAGTCTATGGGACTTGATGAACGGTATAGTTTGTTTGCGCCCATGCCTGTAGTGTGGACTTTTCGGAAGTTGGCGAAATCTTGAATTGAAAGTTCGGGGTAACTTTCTTTGTATAAACTCATGTATTGAACATGCCGCATTATATCAATGCCGAAAAGATAGCCGCCTTTGTCTTTCATCTTCACGGTGACTTTTATGGGCGTCTTGACGTCGGATATTTTAAGGACTTCAGCGGCTTCGCCGTAATGGATGGCTAGCATTAGGCGCTCGGCACCGCTCACTGCAGAAAGCGAAAAACCTGCGATGGGGACGTCATTGGTTGATTCTACGACAGGCATTTCGAGGGTGTCGTAGCCGACGATTGCAACAGTTACGATATCGCCAATTTCGAATTCGGTTAAAAATGAATCCGCCGGATAGTCGAGGAAAAGGTCGGTGGATAAGAGCTGACCTGTGCTGTCTCCCCAAATAGAGGTGTGAAGTTCACCCTCCTGTTTAGTGGGGGTAGTGAACGAAATTTCTTTTACGACAAAAGCCGGATTTGGCTCGCTACAGGCGATTAAAAACAGTGCGCAGAAAACGATTGCTGTAAAATGTCGCACTACTCCCTCGCCTTTACATTCTAGATCCTAATCGTGGATGGTATTCTTCAGGCTTTCGATCAAGCGTGCAAAACTCGGATCGGTTTCCATCTCTTTCTTGACGCTCTTGATGGCGTGAACGACGGTGGAGTGGTCCTTGCCGCCAAAACGGGAACCGATGCTCTGCAAGCTGATGGGGGAGAGCTCGCGCATGAGGAACATGGCGACTTGGCGAGCCTTCGAGATTTCCTTGGTGCCGCGTCCCGGTTCGATGAGCTTGGTCTCGGGAACTTCGTAGTGCTGCGATACGGCATGGAGCACGGCGTCAAGGCTTACGCGGCGACGGAGCGTCGGAGCAATTTCGGTGACGACCTTCTGTGCGATGTTCATGTCGATGTCGTGGCTCATGAGGCTCGACTGGAGTGTGAGCTTGATGATGGCGCTTTCGAGGCAGCGCACATTGCTTGCGATATTTTCGGCGAGGTAACGGATGACTTCGTCGCTGATTTCGAGGTGGCGTTCTTCGGCCTTTTTGTGGAGAATGGCTTCGCGCGTTTCGACGTCTGGCGGTTGGATGTCAACGGTTAAGCCCCAGGAGAAGCGGCTCACGAGGCGGTCGGAGAGGTTCTTCACTTCGGCGGCGGGTGCATCGGAGGTGAGCACGATTTGCTTGCCTGCCTGATGGAGCGCGTTAAAAATCAAGAAAAATTCGTTTTGCGTTTCGTACTTGCCAGTCCAGTTCTGGATGTCATCGATCAAGAGAATGTCCACTTCGTTGCGGTAGAAGTCCGACATTTCAGTGATGCGCTTTTCTTGCAGGCACTTCATGTACTGCTGCGAGAAGTCTTCGGACGTGAGGTATATCACACGCTTGGTCGGATCTTCTTCGAGAATGTAGTTCCCGATGGACTGGAGCAAGTGCGTTTTCCCAAGGCCTGACGAACCGTAAATAAATAGCGGGTTGTATTGCGTTCCGTCCGGATTCCTGGCTACAGCGAGAGCAGCGTTGAAGGCGAGTTGGGCTTTGTCACCAGGGACGAAATTTTCAAAACGGAAACTGCCCGAAAGCGGAACGCTCGGCTTGATAAATTCGCGGAAAGAATTTTCCGAAGCGCTTGCTTGCGGCTGGTACACGTCTTGCGGCTGGAATTCGAATTCTACCGGAGCTTCGTCGTGTGAAACATCTTTCCATGCGAGGCGGATGAGATCCTTGTAAGCGGCATAGACTTTGACATCAAGTCCGGGGGGCACAGCGATAACGGCATGCCCTGGAGTCTGGCTTACGAGCTTGGTCTGTGCAAAATATGTCTTGAATACCGTATCCGACAGCATTCCATGGAGGTAGTTCAAGCATCTTTCCCATTCAACCTGCATTATTCAATCCTCATCCGATTAGATTTATCATCTATCAACAACTAGGCGTAATAATTTAGCTAATTCTTCGGGATGTTGATAGATGCGTTCAGAAATAAACCTAAAATATTTCTTACTTAAATGTAAATGAAAATTAACACAAAACTTTAGGCTCTTATGGCCGTGCTCGATGCCTTGAAAATTCGCAAAATTTCTATTTTTTGCTACGATGGAATTGAATACACTTGTGGATTATTGTTTTTGGACCCCCGTTCTTCTTTGGGTGGGTCTCCATTTTTGGTTTAGGAATGTCTCGTATGTCGTTTTTATGAAAGAAAAACTGAATCGGGGCGAAAAATGGGCTTACGTTTACAATGGGTACGTTAAACACCCCGGCCGGGTGAGTTTTTTGCGTTTTTGCGATGTGGTTTTTACGCTTGTGGCTTCGGCGGCGACTGCGATTACAGTGGTGTGGTTCTTGCAAAAGTTTGGGCTTGGAAAGTACGCCTATTTTGGATTTTTGTCGATGCTTCTTTGTTTTGCGATTGCCTACTTGATGAAGCGTAGGACGGAATTTAAGCTCACGGATTTGTTCCAGTCGGCTTTTTATTTGGAATATCGCTGGGTAAATTACGAAATCCAGCGCAAAGGAATCACGATGTCGGAAGAAAATGTGAGAGACCGCGCGGGGTTGAGCTTTGCGCACAAGCTCCGCAATGCCGAAAATCATCGTGTTTTTTGGAGGTATGTCAAGGCGATGGCAAAGTCCAAGAAAGTTCCCCCGGAAATGTTTGAGGTTTATTAGTTGGCAGAACTTAGAGCTTAGAATTTAGTAGGTAAACAGGAATGTTTTAAGTGGTTAGTATGCAGTGGTTAGTAAACAGGAATGTAAAAAGAACATTTTAATTGCAATCCTAACCACTAACCACCAACCACTAATCACTAGAAAGAGCATGTATGATTGATAAATTGGATTCTTTAGATGTGGGCGAGAAGGTGCTCGAAGGCAAGGCGGCATGGAAGTATGCCGAAGATATCTTGCAGCTCGTTTCGCGCACGTTCGCGCTGAACATCCAGGTTTTGCGTGGCAAGTTGCACCGCAGTATTTTGCTTGCGTACCTCTATTTGCGCATTGCGGATACTGTTGAAGATGATCCGGATATGATGGCTCATGAAAAGGACCGTGTGCTTGCGCTGTTTGCCGATGTGTTCAAGACGGGCGAACTTGAAACGGAAAAGATTCGTACGTTTGTGGATGCCTTGCCTAAATCTTGGCATGGCTCTGAAGACCCGAATAAGGATCTTTGCGTTAAGTCCGAAATTGTGGTGCCGCTTTTGAAGTCGCTTCCCAGGAATTACCAGAAGCCGGTTTGCGATGTTGTGATTGAAATGTGCGGTGGCATGGCGAAGTTTGCGCTCCGCCAGGAGGCTGCTCTTTCGGCGGGTTGGTTCACGCTGGAATCGGTTGAAGAACTGGATGAATACTGCTACTATGTGGCGGGAATTGTCGGGAAGCTATTGACTAAGCTTTTCTCTGCCGATACGTGCCTGATTAGCAAGGAACGCGAGGCGGAACTTTCGAAGCTCGACGTGAGCTTTGGACTTGCGCTGCAGGTGACAAATATCGTGAAAGATTGCGTCGAAGATTCTGGTCGCCGCGTCTGCTTTATTCCCGAAGAAATTTGCCGCCGTCATGGTTTTGATCATTCGAGCGACTTGTTCAAGGCGGGTGCTGATCCTCAAAAGTGCGGCGCGGTGCTTTCAGAACTTGTCGAAAAAGCTTGGCATCATTTGGACGATGCAATTGCGTACACGAAACTCATCCCGAACATCAAGATGCGAACGAGGCTCTTCTGCCTTTGGCCGCTTTTTATGGCGGCGGAAAACTTGCGCTTGATTGGTGATGGTGTGTCGGTTTTCTCTTCGGACAAGAAGGTGAAGATTACGCGCGATACCGTGAAGCGGATTGTCAAGGAAACGTCAATGCACTTCTATTCGGACAAGTGGATTGATGAAGCTTACGCGAGGATTAAGAGGAACGTTTAGACGAAAGACGAGAGACTAGAGACGAAAGACGAGAGTGGTTCGACATAGTTCGACAGGTTCACTAACCGAGCTCACCAACCGATTGTCATCCTCGACCGTTAGGGAGGGGATCCAGTGATAAAAGGATCGATATCGTCATTGCGAGACCCGCAGGGGCGAAGCAATCTATAAAAAGGAATTTTATGCAAGGTAATATGAAGTTTTATAACAAGTGGCCATTTCATGTGGCAGTGATTGTTTTTAGCATTGTTTCTGACCAGCTGACGAAGCTGTGGGCGGTTTCGCGTTTTACGGACGAAGCCGGGAATTTTACGTACGAGAAAATTCCTGTGATTGGTGAAGTTGTGCGTTTCCAGCTTGTGTACAACAAGGGTGCTGCGTTCAGTAGCCGTCCGCAAGACTTGTTGCCGTTCTTGCCGCCGTGGCTGTTCTTTTTGTTGATTTCGATTGTCGCCGCTTTTGCGCTCGCATGGTTCTACAAGTCCATCGACAAGCGCGATTACTTGAGCCGTTTGGGTGTGGTGATGATTCTCGGTGGTGCTGTTGGCAACTTCATTGACCGCATGCGCATGCAGCAGGTGGTGGATTTTATCGACTGCGATTTCCCTGATTTTATCATGACACGATTCCCGACGTTTAACGTGGCGGATTCATTCGTGACCGTCGGCGTTGCGCTCGTGATTCTGTCGCCTCTAATCTTGCGCAAGTTGCATAAGCAAATTAAGGATGAAAAAGAGGCTGAACTTAAAACTTAAATGTAAGGCTATGAGCACGGACCTTGCGGTCCTTTGAGCTATGGGGTATGGGCTTATAACATCAAATTTTAGCCCCAGTGCTCAAGGTCAACAAGATTCTACCAACAGCAACAATGTTATTTTAACTTTTAACCCCATACCTCACAACCCCATACCTCAAAGCGGCGAAGCCGTCCTAACCACTAACCACCAACCACTAACCACTGATTCATGAATTACATTGTAAACGAAGACAAAAATGGTGAACGTATCGACAAGTTCCTTGTTGGCGTTATGGAAAATGTCTCCCGCACGGATGTGCAGAAGCTGATTGAAGCGGGCGAAGTCAAGGTCGGCGGTGGCAAAGTCTCCAAGAACTTCCGCGTTGAAACGGGGATGGCGGTTGTCGTTGAAAAGATGATCGAAAAGGAATCTTCGACGCTTGAACCTGAAGATATTCCGCTGAACATCGTTTACGAAGACGACGATATCGTGGTCATCAACAAACCGCGCAATTTGGTGGTGCATCCGGGTAATGGCGTGAGCAAGGGAACGCTTGCTGCAGCGCTTTTGTACCACTTTAAGGAAAATCTTTCATCTGTGAATGGTCCGCTCCGTCCGGGTATTGTCCACCGTTTGGATAAGGATACGCCGGGGCTTATGGTGGTCGCGAAAAACGATGCGGCCCATAGGCATTTGGCGCACCAGCTCGAAACGCGTACGCTTCACCGCACGTATAATGCACTTGTGTGGGGTTGCCCGCGTGACCTCGAAGGAACGATTGACGCTCCGATTGGACGTAACCCAAAGAACCGCCTCAAGATGGCGGTGGTGAAGGGCGGTAAAGAAAGCCGTACGCATTACGTTGCCAAGCAGTTCTTTGCGATTGCAACGCTTTTGGAATTGCAGTTGGAATCTGGCCGTACGCATCAGATCCGCGTGCATAGCCGCTACACGGGCCATCCGGTCGTGGGTGATCCGCTTTATGATGGTCGCGATGAAAGCTTGAACCGCGTGCCGCCTCTGATGAAGCCGGTGGCCGAAAAGGTTCTTGAAATTGCTCCGGCGCAGCTTTTGCAGGCCGTGAAAATTGAACTCATCCATCCGCGCACGAACAAGAAGCTTACGTTCAAGGTGCCGATGGAAGAGCCGTTTGCAAATGTGCTCAAGCTCTTGAAAAAGGAATGCCCGGCATCGGCGCCAGTGTATGACGAAGAAGAAGGTTTCCGCGATTTCGATGCGCAGATTCGTTTTGAAGAAGACGATGATGAATTTGACTGCTATGACGAACCGCTGGAGATTTCGCCGGATGAAGCTGCTCCTGTGAAGGAACGCAAGACTCGCGCCCAGCGCCTCGCTGAAAAGGCTCAGACTGCTGCAAAGCGTCGTGCCGTTGCTGCCGAACGCAAACTCATCAAGCAGATGAAGGCCGCTCGCCGCAAGGGAATCGCACCCGAAGATTTCGTGGAACCGGGATATGAACCCACAATTGACCCGGAACTGTTGGGGTAGTGGTTAGTAAACAGTATTGCTATGAAGAATGTTTTATTTTGAGAGTCATCCTTCCTACCGTCTACTTCCTACTGTCTACTTGTTCCTAACCACCAACCACTAATCACTAACCACTAATGACTATTGACCAATAACTAATAACCAATGACTAATTCTTACTTCTTTATCGGTGTTGCGGGCGTGGGCATGAGTGCCATCGCGCAGTATTTGGTGGGCAAGGGCGTTGCTGTGAGCGGTAGCGACCGTCAATTTGGCGAGTTCCTGAACGGAAATGCCGAGAAGCCGCTTGTCATGAGCCAGCTCGAAGATTGCGGAATCAAGTGCTTTGCGCAGGACGGTTCCGGCGTTGTCGAAGGTCTTACCGCCGTCGTGGTGAGCACCGCTATTGAAGATACGAATCCTGATTTGAAACGAGCAAAGGAACTTGGCGTTCCGGTGATGCACCGCAGCGAAATGCTTGCGAAGATTTCGAAGGAAGCGCGCACGATTGCGATTAGCGGCACGAGCGGAAAGTCAACGGTGACCGCGATGGTTTACCACATTCTCGATTACGCTGGACTCCAGCCGTCCGTGATGACGGGTGCTGGCCTCGTGAACTTGCAGGCTCAGGGCAAGATTGGTAACGCCGTGAGTGGCAAGGGGCAGTGGCTCGTTGCCGAAGTCGATGAAAGCGATGGAACGCTAGTTCGCTATGAACCGGAAATCGGCGTCATTCTGAACATCGATAAGGACCATAAGGAAATCTCCGAGCTCGAACAAATTTTCTTGAAGTTTAGCCAGAATGTCTTGAGCGCAGGGCACATCTTGATAGTGAACGATGCGCACCCGCTCGCCAAGAAGTTTAGCGCCGGTCGTGAATTTGACTTTGGCTATGAAAGCTATGTGAGCGTTCAGGGAATTGATTTCAAGTCGGCCGGGACGCATATCCAGTTCCGCGTGCGCCATGGCAATGAACTTGTGAAGTTCGAAATTCCGCTGCCGGGCAAGCACAATATGGAAAACGCCTTGGCTGCAACTGCAGCGGCTCTTCGCGCGGGCGTTTCGCTCCACACATGTGCCGATGCGCTTTTGACTTTCCCGGGCGTGTTCCGCCGTCACCAGATTTTTGGAACGTTCAACGGCATTACGCTTGTTGATGACTTTGCTCACAATCCGGCAAAAATTGCGGCAAGCATCAAGAGCGCCCAAGACTTTACTGAAGGCCGCGTGATTGCTTGGTTCCAGCCCCATGGCTTTGGTCCAACGCGATTCTTGCGCAAGGACCTGGTTGAATTTATTGCAAATACGCTTCGCCCGATGGATATGGATTTTGACCGCAAGAACGATGTGATGTTCTTCAGCGAAATCTATTATGCTGGTGGAACGGTCACGCGCGACATTAGCGCAGGGGACCTTGCGGACGACTTGATTTTAAAGGGCTGCGAAGCCATTTACATTGCCGACCGCAACGAGTGCGCGAAGAAAATGCTAGAATATGCAGAGCCGGGTGACACGATTTTGTTGATGGGCGCTCGCGACCCGAGTTTGCAGGACTTTGCCTTCTCCGTGAAAAAACTTCTTGAAGAACATTAAGTGAACAAAGTCATTTTCTGTGAAAAAACTTTTAGAAGATTGATAAGTAAACAATGTCATTCTCCGTAAGGAGAATCCATAAATGTCTATATTATAGTATGGATGGGGCTCTCTTCGATGAACAAAAAGATTGTTTTAAAAAATGTTTTCTTTGATGGCGCGAAGCGCGACATCTTGATTGTCGGTAATCTCTTTGAAAAAGTGACGCGTCCGCTAGAACCTGCGGATTACGAAGGCGCTGAAATTGTCGATTGTTCGCACTTTGCGATTATGCCTGCGTTCTATAATGGACATACGCATGCGGCAATGTCGCTGTTGCGTGGCTTTGCTGATGACATGGAACTTCACAAATGGCTCAACGAATACATCTGGCCAACTGAAGCAAAACTCACGGCTGACGATATCGCTGTTGGGAGCCGCTTGGCGATTCTCGAAATGATTAAATCGGGAACGGTTTTCTTTGCAGACATGTATTGGCATCGCGAAGAAACGATGCGCGTTGTCGAAGAAATGGGAATCCGTGCGGCGATTGGCGTTACATTCGCGGAACCGTTGATGTCTAAGGATGCTTGGGCGAAGAACGTTGAATTCTTGAAGAATCACACGGGCGAATCGGAACGTGTGCAGCTCGTGGTAATGCCGCATGCGATTTACACGGTGGGCGAGAAGAAAACGGCGGAACTGATCGAACTTGCTCATGCTGAAAATTACAAGATCCATACGCATTTGTCTGAAACAACAGTTGAAGTCAAGAATTGCGAGGTCCAGTACAAATGTACGCCGGTGGAATTCTGGAAGCGCTTGGGCGGCTTGAATTCGAATTTCTCGGCGGCGCACTGCACGCATTTCACGGCGTCTGACCGCAAGATTTTTGCAGAATCGGGAGCGACCGCAATTCTGAACCCGTGCTCCAACATGAAGTTGAATAGCGGTATTCCGCAGGTTGCCGAAATGCTCAAGGATGGCATGAAGCTTGGTCTTGGCACGGATGGCGATTCTTCGAACAACAGCCTCGACATGCAAGAAGAAATGAAAAACATTGCGCTCCTCGCTAAGTACCTGGGAACAGCAGAAACGCTCCCGGCTCACGAGGCTCTTAAAATGGCAACGTGCAATGTGGCTCAGTTCTTTGGAATCAACGCTGGGTGCATTGCGGAAGGCTATCTCGCGGATTGCTTGCTTTTAGACCTCAACAACGAGCGAATGGTGCCTTGCTACAATGTGTATAGCAATTGGGTGTATGCCGCCAATTCTGGCGCCATTGATTCCGTGATGTGCAATGGCAAGTTCGTGATGCGTGGCCGCCACGTCGATGGGGAAGAAAAAATTCTTCGCAACGCTCGCGAATGCGCGGCTCGACTCGCTTCGAAATAACAATTGTCATGCCCGCCACCGTGCACTGTGCGGGCATCTCTATTTATGGTTTCTTCTTAGAAGCGCTCGAATCTTTGGATGCGCTGGATTTGCCTTCTTCGAAGGTCTTTATAGCGGCTTCCTTGGCGGCGATGGCGGCGTCTTTTGCTCTTTCGGCAGTCTCGCTAACTTTATTTGTGAGGCTGTCTGCTGCGTTTTTGACGGCTGCCTTTGCGCTGTCCGCAGTTTGTTCGGTAGAGCCTTTGGCTTTGTCTGTAATTGTCTTGGTGAGCTCGCTTGCTTTTTCTTTTGCCATCTTACGGAGGTTTACTTCGTCAGAGGAATAGCCCATCGTTTCGAGCGAAGACTTGTAGATGCTGTAAGAAATGGCATCGTTCCTCAAGTTCTTGAGGTTCCCTTCGACGGGGAGCAAGTGCAAAATCGTGAGCAAAACAAAGCAGATGAGTACGGCCTTGATGAGTCCGAACAAAAGTCCAAGAATTCGGTTTGTTTTCCCGACAATCGTATTCTTGATGGAATCTCCGACCAAGTGCCCGATAAACGTGAACAGCAAGAACGGAACCAAAAAGCCGATGCATGTGCAGATGAGGTGTGATGCAAAATCGCCAAACGCGAAATTCCTTACAAAAAAGTCACCGAAAAGACTTTGTGCAAAGTAAGCGCCGAAAATTGCAGAGACCCAAGCGCAAAATCTAAATACGCTTCCGAGTAGTCCGCGCCATAATCCGAGGGCGCCAAAAACAAGCAGACAAGCGCTGCAAGTAATGTCTATCCAATTCATTGGACTAATCCTCTAAGTCGCAAGCTGGATGGCAATAAAAGCTGCCGTCGCAACACTCACTCCAAGTATAAATCCTATTCCATACTTAAATGTAGTTTTTTGCGGCTTCGGAGACATAACGGTTTCGATGGGTTGGTCTTCGTTTACCGTATCTGCCCACTCGGCGATGTATGGAGTCATGTCGCGCGGGTATTCCTTCATGATGTCGGCAAGTTCGTTGGCTGCATCGCAGGCCGAGGACGGGCGCTTGCTTGCTCGCTTATTGAGGAGTTTCAAGACGAATTTGCGGAGAGGCTTGGGAACGTCATCCGGGAAAACTTCCAACTTGAATTTCATCTTGAGGATGTTTTCACGAGTTTCTTCGAAGTCCTTGCCGCGGAAAAGATTTTCGCCGATGAGCATTTCGCTGGCGATGATGCCAACGCTATAGAGGTCACTTGCGTAATTGACCTTTTCGCCCATGATTTGCTCGGGGCTCATGTAAGCGGCGGTGCCGATGATGCATCCGGTCTGCGTGAGTTCCTTGCCGATTTCGAGTGGCGTGTCGGTATGGGCAATGCCAAAGTCCAAGAGGCGAACGCGTCCGTCCTTATCGATCATCATGTTCGCTGGTTTTAAATCGCGGTGCGTGACTCCGTTGCGGTGGGCGTGGCTCAATGCGCTCAAGAGTTCGTACAAGATAGTCTCGACAACCCAAACTGGCGGTCGCTTGTTCCTCAAAAGTAAATCCTTGAGGCTTGAACCTTGTACGTATTCCATGGACATCGTGTAATTGCCGTCGCTGTCTTTCCAGAGGGCATACGGCTGGATGATGCTCGGATGGTTCAAGTGGGCGAGAATGCTCCCTTCTTGCAAGAACCGCTTGATGTACATTTCTTGCTGGTTCAAGTTCGAATGGAGTCTTTTGGCAACGACGAGGCGGTCGAGCGAAGGGTCCCTGCAAAGCCACAAACTACCCATGGCCCCGCTGTTCAGGGCTTGGATGGGCTTGTATCCGCCAATTTTTGACGGTAGTTGGTCCTTGACTTTTTTCCTCGATTGTGTTGCCTTGACTTCTTCCATGCGTCCCTATATAGAAAAAGATTTATTTCTTGTCGCTCAGGTAAATGCTCTGGTGCTTTGTCTTCGGGTCCTGATTGGGGTAATCGAGGATGTAGTGAAGACCGCGAGATTCCTTGCGACGGAGAGCTGCAATGAGGATCATCTTGGAAACCTGCAATGCATTGAGGAATTCAAGGAAGTGTAAGTTTTCTGTTTCTTTGTTCTTAATCGCCGTATCGACATCTTTCTGGAGTTCTTCAATGACCTTGAGGCCTTGGTTGAGGCCTGCAACCGTGCGTACGATGCCGCAGTGGGTCCACATCATGTCCTGAAGCATTTTCTTGCGTTTCTTCCAGTAGGCGGCCTTTGCGAAGCTGACGGTTTCCTTCTTGGATTTGGATACGTTCAACTTTTCCTTGGCGATGCCGCTCTTTTCGATGTCATCGACAGCGCGGATGGCAAAAACAACGCTTTCCAAAAGCGAGTTAGAGGCGAGACGGTTTGCTCCGTGAACGCCTGTTGCTGCAACTTCGCCGCAAGCATAGAGTCCCTTGATTTCTGTGCGAGACCAAGTATCGACGAGAACGCCACCGCACATGTAATGGGCTGCCGGGACGACTGGAATCCATTCCTTCGTGATGTCGATGCCAGCATCCATGCACTTAGAATAAATGTGCGGGAAGTGGCTCTTGATGTCTTTGGGCGTGCGACCGGAAAGGTCGATAAACATGTGGTCCTTGCCGAGTCGTTGCATTTCGCTGTGGATGGCGCGGGCAACGATATCGCGGGGGGCGAGGGAATGCAGCGGGTGCACCTGGTTCATGAATTCTTCGCCCTTGTCGTTCTTGAGGATGCCGCCAAAACCGCGAACCGCTTCGGAAATGAGGAACGGCTTCTTGAACTTGGGGGCGTATAAGCTTGTGGGGTGGAACTGCATGAATTCAATGTCTTGGAGGGCAGCACCTGCGCGGGCGGCAATCGCCATGCCATCGCCACAGCTGTCGGGCGGGCAAACCGTGTACTGCCAAATGCGACCAGCACCACCTGTAGAAAGGATGGTTGCCTTGGCGTAGATGCTTTCGACTTCACCGGACTTCTGGTGAATAATCTTTGCGCCGATGCAACGCTTGGCCTTGCCTTCGCCTTCGCAAATCAAGTCCTTGATGTAGCAGTTTTCGAGGTAGTCGATGTTCTTTTGCTTGTGGAGTTCGCAAAGGAGCGCGCGCATGATTTCTTTACCAGTGAGGTCTGCGGCGTGCAAAATGCGGTGGTGGCTGTGTCCGCCTTCGAGGTGAAGGTCGAATTGCGATTTATCCTCGGGCGATGGTGTGAACTCGACGCCCCACTTGACGAGCTGCTTGATGGTCGAAGGCCCGCTCTTGGTCAGGATGTTGACCGGTTCTTTTTTGCAGAGGCCTGCGCCGGCTTCGAGCGTGTCTGCAATGTGGAATTCAAATTTGTCTGATTTTTCAGTAACGGTAGCGATACCACCCTGGGCGTAGTTTGATGAGCCGTCCGGCTTTGCTCCTTTGGTTAGGATAACTACGTGGAAACCTTTTTCTGCCGCATGGAGAGCTGCGCTCAATCCAGAAATGCCGGCACCCAGAACCAAAATATCGTACATGAGATACTCCAAAGGAATTGATGTATTTTTTTATGTCCAATAAATAGAAAAAATAGGGATTTTCGGCATTATATTTGGCTTGCAATTTCGATAAAATAAAATGCAAACATTTTTTTTTGCTATTTTTCGTGCGACAAAATTTTAATGGAGTTGTCTCTATGTTAACGTGGATTAATGAAAAAGCCAAGTGGGTAATTGTGATCTTTGCTGCCGGTATCGCCATCGGTCTTTTGGCCATGGACCGTGTTCCGGATCAGGGACGTAGCTATCCTATCGGCATTGTCAACGATACCAAGATTTCTTACACGGACTTTGATTCTCGCGTGAAGATGATCGTGCAGAACCAGTACCAGAATCAGCACTTGGATGACGAACAGTATTCCCAGCTTCGCGCTCAGGTGTTTTCTAGCTTCGTCCGCCAGGCTTTGTTTGCCGAACAGTTCGAAAAGGCCGAACTTAGCGCCTCGGTTGCAGAACTCAAGAACGAGTTCAAGCGCAATTCCGATGCTGTTCGTGCCCGCTTGGTTCAGGAAGCTCAGGCTCGCCTCTATGCTATCCAGCAGCAGGCTACTTCTCAGGAAGACCTGATCCAGCGCTCTCAGGCTTACCTCTCGTCTCTCCCGAAGTTTCTCACGGACACGACTTTCAACAAGGCTGATTATGACGCTTGGATTGAAACTCCGGCTGCATACCGCTGGAGCGCAATGCTCATGCTCGAAGATGAAATGAAGAACAACACCATTCCGGCTCGTCAGCTCCAGACTTTGATTGGTGCTTCTGTTCATCCGACCGCTCTCGAAGCCAAGTGGAGTGTTGAACGCCGCATGACTGATTACGAACTGCAGGTGGCGGTTGCCCCGAGCTCTAACTTTGTTGTAGATTCCAACTCCGTGGATAGCGTGATGGTTGCAGGCTACTTCAAGGCTCACATGGATAGCTTCTTTGTGCAGAAGGATATGGCTCAGTTCCAGTATGTTTCTATCCCAGTCGAAGCAACTGCAGGCGACGATGCTAGCATCCGTGAATATGCAATGACGCTTTACTACCAGCTCACCGATTCTTCTTCGACTACGACATTCGAAGATATGGCTCGCGTTTCTTCTGAAGATCCGGGCAGTGCCGAAAAGGGTGGCATCTTGAGCGATGATTTCGTTGGCCGTGGTGCTTACGTGAAGCCGTTCGAAGACGCTGCTTTCGCTCTTGATTCTGGCAAGATTTCTGAACCGGTTCGCACTCAGTTCGGTTACCACATCATCAAGTCTTACGGTAATGTGAAGAACGCTAAGGGTGAAGTCGAAAAGGTCAAGGTTGGCCACATTCTCCTCACTGTGACTGCTTCTTCTAATACTATTGATAGCCTTGAAAAGATTCTCACGAGCATCAAGAAGGATGTCGATGCTGGTTCTGACTTGCTCACCGAAGCTCAGGCTCGCGGTCTCGAAGTCAAGACTTCTGAATGGGTATCTAACGATGGCAACATCGCTGCTCTCGGTTACATCAAGGGCCTTACCTCTTATGCATGGCCGAACGAAAACCTCCCGAAGGAAGAAAGCGAAATTTCTGGCGTGCTCCGCAACAACAAGTGGGTTGCTATTGCTAAGAAAATCGGTACTTTCAAGGCTGGTGAACGTAGCCTCCCGCTTTACTACAATGATATCAAGGAAACGCTTCTCAAGCAGAAGTCTGCCAAGGCTGCTGAAATCTACCTGAACTCTGTTGCTGCTCAGGTCAAGGCTTGGAATCCGGCTGATACCGCTGCAAAGATTGAAAAGATCGAACTTGAAACTAAGAACGCTTCTGTCGATGGCTTTGTTCCGGGCTTTGGCTACGGCAATGCTCAGATCGCTCGCGTTGTGGGCAAGGCTAAGGTCGGTGAATGGACCGCTCCGGTTGTTGCTGAAAACGGCGCCGTGATGCTCAAGGTCGTTTCTAAGAAGACTCCGAAGATTGAAGATGTTGAAGAAGCTATCAAGCAGGATGAAGAAAACTCCTACCGCTTTGGCGTGATGACAGCTTTCAATGATTACGTCACGAATCTTGAAGCTTCTACGCCGGTCAAGAGCAATCTCGACTTGTTCTACAGAGACTAGTGTTCGTGCCTACGGCACAGTTCCGAGTTCTGAGTTACTAGAATTGTATTTCAAGAATCTCTAGTAACTCTTAACTATAAACTAGTAACTAAAATTAGTTGACGGAATACGCTTAATTTGCTATAATGTGCCGCACTTGCCCCCATCGTCTAGTGGCCTAGGACTCGGGATTCTCATTCCCGCAACAGCGGTTCGAGTCCGCTTGGGGGTATAAAAACGTCCAACCAAAGGTTGGGCGTTTTTACTTTCCGCCCAAGGGGTATAAAAAGTCAGCCTGGGGGCTGGCGTTTTTACTTTCCGCCCAAGGGGTATAAAAAAGTCTAACCGAAAAGGTTAGGCTTTTTTTGTAATATGAAAGTCTTGCGGGCGGGGCCCCAGCTCGGAGTTGACGCTTACGCGTCCGTGGCAGCATTCAGTCATGTGAGTCTGCGAGCAGCCTCCCGCGACACTCATTTTGCACACTTTTGCGAAGGCCGCACGGGCCCCTCCCTGCACCCTCCCCATCCTTGGCCGACGCTCCATTCTCACAACGATAAAATTTTTCTTAAAGTAATTGGTATTCTCGCTTTTTCACTTATTAATGTAAAAAGCCAGGGCTTGTTACCCTGGCATTTCAAATGCTTTTCGCAAACTTCGCGCAGTTTAGTTAATATGCCCGCGCGTTTTGGCGTTTATTACTTGATTGTGCTGGTCAAGCGGAAGGCGAAACCGACATCGCTGATTTCGTTACCGCTGTAGACGCTGAACTGGAGCTTGGATTTGCCAACCTTCTTGGCCCATGCAACGGTCCATGCCCAATCATCGATTTTCTTGCCTCCAGTGAGTGAAGCGCGGTCGTTGATGTGTTCCCATTCCACATAGAGGCTGCTCATGAGATAGCTCATAAAGCAATCTTGATACGGAGCGAATTCAGCGCCGAGGTAGAACGGGTGGTAAGATGCGGACTTCAAATACTTATATTCCGGAGCGACAAAGTTAGATACATTTTCCTTGTTTCCATCGTCTTGTGTGAAAATGTAGCCGTATTCACCGTAGAAGCGCAAGACTTCTACCGGATTGAAACTTAAGTAAGTGGCCAGGCGGTGTGTAACGTAGGCTGTATTTTGTATCGGGTCGATGGCGTTTACGCGGTAGGCGAACTTAGCTTCGAGCGGGAAATCAAATTTGAGGTCTTCTTCAATGCGGATGTAGCCCGTGTTGGCCTTGTTGTCGCGGGTGGCGAGCATTGCGGAGAAGTTGGAATAGCCGGTTTGCCAGCCGAATTCGATGGCGTTGTGGCTATAGTCGCGCATCCAGAGGCCGCGAGCTGTGAGGTCTTTATCGATATAGGTACCGAAGTGAGTGGATTGGGACCAGTCCGTCTTCCAGTGACCAATCTTGAGATTGAAGGCATGGTCGTTGTAAGCCCACTTGTAGTTTGCCCAATAGAGGTCCGCGAGAATCTTGTCGTAGCTCGTGGTCTTGCCATCGCCGTCCTTGATCTTGTTGCCGAACTGCGGTGCAAAAATGCGAAGCATCACGAGAGCGTCGAAGTTTTCGCTCTTGTACTGTCCGCCGATGTTGGCGCGGATCCAGAAGGAACTCAGGTTGTTGTCTTTGTCTGCGATCATCTTGGTCGCCTGAGTCTGGACGTTACCCTTGAGGCCAAATTCTCCGTCAGCTGCAAATGCGGTTGTAGCCATGCCGGCAACTAAAAGTGCGCTTGCAATTTTTTTGAAATTCATAGGATCTCCGTATAATTGTTCGTGCGAAAATCTAGAAATTTTAGGAATTATTTAAAGATTATTTGAAACTAGGCCGTTCAATTTTTATTTTTAACATGCATTTTTTGCATCGATTTTATAACGGAGTACTAGAATGAGATTGATTTCCCGCACCCTGCTTTCGGCTTTGGTTGGTGTATCCTTTGCCGCTGCCGGAAAGCTTGCCCCGAACAAGACACACGCTGTGTTGAACGTGACCTACACGAATAACGAGGATGTTCCGCATGCGAAGAAAAAACTCACATTTGTGGGGCAGAACAAGGGCAAGAAGGTTGTTGTGACGACTGACGTGTATGGCGAAGCTAGTTTCCATATCCCGCGTGAAGATACTTACACCATCCTCTGCGAAAGCTTGACGGGCCCTTTTGAATGTGGCGAAACGCCGTATGTATCGCGCACGGCTAGCACGGGTGGGATTACGGTCGTCTTTGATGATACTCGTTCTGAACTTACGGGCGTTACGTTCAAGGCCGGGAGCGCCGAACTCGTTCCGGGTTCTTTGAAAACGCTCAATGCAGCCATTGCGGGCCTCAAGCGTAATCCGAAGGCTAAGATTGAGGTCGAAGGACACACGAGTAGCGAAGGCGGTGAAGAACTCAATCAGAAGCTTTCTGAAGATCGCGCCAATAGCGTTCGCGATTACATGATTGAAAATGGAATCGAAGCGGAACGCGTGACCGCTGTGGGCTATGGTCCGAGCCGCCCGAAGGGTGACAATTCGACTGAAGCGGGTCGCCGCGCCAATCGCCGCATTGAGCTTAAGGTGCTCAACGCCGACGAAGTGAATTTTTAATTTGTTTGAATCGCGCGGAAAAGCACGAATTTGAAAAAAGCGCTTTTTTTACGTAAAAATTTGAGGATTTTCTCGAATTTTTACGTAATTTTTTTTATGTTGTCTGCTAATAATTGGGCAAAAATTGATTTTGGGGGTATGAAATATGCCCTGAATAGGGGTAAATTTCAAAAAAAGTACCCTGAAAACATCTTCAGAGGTACTTATTTTTAATAAAATTGATTAGTTTGTACGGAAATTTACGTAAAAATGAGCTAAAATCAAATTTTTTTACGTAAATTTAGGCATTTTTTAAGAATTTGCGTTACAGAACCCAATTTTTCGCTTTAAACTGCGCTCTTTATATCGCGCAATTTAAACTGCGCACTTTATATCGCGCAATTTAAACTGCGCACTTTATATCGCGCCATTTAAACTGCGCGGATTCCGTCTTCTTCAATCACGATTTTTTCTTCGCGGAAGAGCGATCCGATAATCTTCTTGAACGCTTTCTTGGACATGCCAAACTCGCGACGGATCGTTTCGGGATCGGTGTGGTCGCCGTAGGGGAGGAATCCGCCTGCTTCTTCGAGCTTCTGCAAAATGGCGTTCGGGCTTTCGCTCTTCATCATGCCCTTGTATCCGACCGGAGTCAAGTTGAGCGTAATCTTTCCGTCGCTCGTGAAGCGCTGGATAAATCCCGGCATCGTATCGCCGATGTAGATGCGTTCCATGCCGGGCGTCATCATGAGGCGTCCCGTGTAGCGGTAATCTACAAGGCAATCGACGTAATCTGGCGTGACTTCGTAAGCGGCAAGTTCAACGCGTTGCCCGATGTGCAAATCGTTCGTGTCCGGGTCGATAAAACTCTTGATTTTTTCTGTGGCGATAATGCGCCCACTCTTTTCGTCTTCGAGCACAAAGACAACGCAGCGGTCGCCTTTCTGCAATTCGCCAAGCTGTTGCTTGAAGGGGAGGAACAAGTCCTTGTTGAGGCCCCAGTCCAAAAACGCGCCCACGCGGTTCACTTCCTTGACCGTGAGCACGGCGAATTCGCCCACTTGTGCGAGTGGCTTGTCGAGCGTTGCGATGGGGCGGTCTTCGGAGTCCGTATAAATGAACACGTCGATGATTTCGCCTTCGACGAGTGTGAATTTGTTGCGGTTGCCAGGGAGGAGCACGCTGCCGCCGGTTTCAAGTTCCAGGTAGTAACCTTGCGGTGTGATGGATTCCACGCGGGCGCGGTTGATTCTTCCAAGTTCCATAATTTGCCTTTCCGTTCTGGTATCCCGCAGGGCGGGGGTAAAGTCGCGAACATTCGCAATACGTTAATGTCATGCCCGCCACCGAGCGGGCATCATGTTTAAATATACTTATTCCGTCGGCAGTTCCTTGCAATGCCGCATGAACCTGAGCGTTTCTTTTTCTCCATCCGTCGCAAGCTTCTTGAGCAAAAACAGCAACTTCTTGTAAGTCGTTTCCGTCATTTTTTCGTGGGCGGTACTTTTTGTCAAATACAGGAGCGGAGCTTCTTGCGTGTAAGTTTCCTTGTTGTACGTCTTGGAAGCGGCCACGCGGTCGCAGAACATTTCCTTGATGTAGCGGTCCGGCATGTCCATCGGCACGATTTTCTTTGTCTTCATGTCGTAATCGTACCAGAATTCAAAGTGGTGCTTGTTGCGCCCTTTATGGTGCATCCACGCGAGGCTCATGCCCGTGTCGCGGCGCTCGCCGTTGTTTGGCGACTCCTTGCCCGTGTAGTATTTTGCACCTGGAATAAATTCGGTGGGGCTGTACTTTGACAAATCGTGGAACAACCCCTGCAACCCGATACCGGCTTTAAAGCAAAGTCTGACGACCTCGTTTCGATGTTTTGTAATCGTGATAAAATGCCGAATCGGATGCATTGGTCTAACTGCCGCGAAGCGGCGCTAGTTATTTCTTCTTAGTCTTCTTGGTTTCGAGCCATTCGTCGAAGGTAATGCTGCGGTCCACAACACCGTTCGGCGTGAGTTCCAAAACGCGGTTAGCGACAGTTTGGACAAATTCATGGTCCTGAGAGCAGAAGATGACCGGACCCTGGAATGATTTGAGGCCGTTGTTCAAAGCGGTGATGGCTTCCAAGTCGAGGTGAGCTGTCGGTTCGTCGAGGAGCAAGCAGTTTGCGTTCGAAAGCATCATCTTCGAAAGCATGCAGCGCACCTTTTCACCACCGCTGAGCACGTTTGCGCTCTTGAGGGCTTCTTCACCGGTAAAGAGCATACGTCCAAGGAATCCGCGGATGAACGTTTCGTCCTGTTCCTTGCTGTACTGGCGCAGCCAATCCACGAGGGAAAGGTCTGTCTTGAAGTAAGCGTCGTTGTTCTTCGGGAAGTAGTTATAGCTGATGGTGTTGCCCCACTTGAGCACTCCTTCCGGTGCCTTGATTTCTTCGGCAATGAGCTGGAAGAATGCGGTCTTGAGCGTGTCGAATTCACCGACGAGAGCGACCTTGTCCTGGTTGCCGAGCGAGAAGTTCAGGCCCTTGCAAATGATGCCGTCGCCGCCATCAACAGTGGCGTTCTTGACTTCGAGAACGATCTTGCCCGGTTCGCGGTCCATCTTGAAGTTCACCCACGGGAACTTACGGCTCGATGCCGGCATTTCTTCGACTGTCATCTTGTCGAGGAGTTTCTTACGGGATGTGGCCTGCTTGGCCTTAGCGGCGTTCGAAGCGAAGCGGCGGATGAACGCCTTCAATTCTTCAATCTTTTCTTCGGCGCGGCGGTTCTGGTCCTTGCGCTGTTTCTGGGCGAGCTGGCTTGCTGCGTACCAGAATTCGTAGTTACCGCCGTAAATGTTGATCTTGCCGTAGTCGATATCGCAAGTGTGCGTGCAGACGGCGTTCAAGAAGTGACGGTCATGGCTCACCACGATCACGATGTTTTCAAAGCGTTCGAGGTAATCTTCGAGCCAGCCGACGGTTTCCAAATCCAAGTGGTTCGTCGGTTCGTCCAAAAGCAAAATGTCTGGGTTGCCGAACAACGCTTGGGCGAGGAGTACGCGAATTTTCTGGCCGCCGTCGAGGTCCGACATCAAGTTGTAGTGGAATTCTTCAGGAATACCCAGGCCCTTGAGGAGCACTGCTGCGTTGGAGTCGGCTTCGTAACCGCCGATTTCACCAAAGCGCGTTTCGATTTCCATGGCCTGCATGCCCTGTTCTTCGGTCATTTCAGGGAGGGCGTAAAGTTCGTCGCGCTTCTTGCTC
The DNA here is from genome assembly GCF_902779965.1 of Fibrobacter succinogenes. Classification (NCBI taxonomy): domain Bacteria; kingdom Pseudomonadati; phylum Fibrobacterota; class Fibrobacteria; order Fibrobacterales; family Fibrobacteraceae; genus Fibrobacter; species Fibrobacter succinogenes. Next base: position 207,273 of record NZ_CACZDK010000001.1, read on the forward strand.
AGTTCATAAAGTTCAGGGAAACCCATCATCACGGTTTCGAGGACTGTGTTGTTTTCGTAGGCGAAGTGGTCCTGCTTGAGGACGGCGATACGTTCGCCTGGGTCCTTCGTGACTTCACCCGTGTTCGGTTCGAGTTCGCCCGAAAGAATCTTGAGGAATGTGGACTTGCCGGCACCATTTGCGCCGATAACACCGTAGCAATTGCCGCGCTTGAAGGAAAGGTTCACTTCCTTGAAGAGGACGCGGCTACCATATTGAAGACTGACATTAGAAACATTAAGCATGGCGCCAAAGATAGTAAAAAATGGGGGTGTATTCTAGGGACCGCGAACCGTAAATGTGACGAAAATAGCGCTTTTTTACCACTATCGAGTTAAGTTTATTATATTACGATAGAATAAATATAAGGCTTATTATGAAAAATACTTTGTTTAAAAATTTTTCTCTTTTGAAACTCGCTGCCGTTACATCGCTTGCTCTTGCGTTTATGGCATGCTCCGATAACTCTAACAACGTGACGTTTGTGATGTATGACGATGATGGAAATGAATATCCCGTACCATCCGATATTCTAAAATCTTCTTCTAGCGTAAAAAAGAATTCGAGCTCGTCCTCTGTTGCGGCTACATCGAGTTCGTCTGCAAAGACTGCGGCTAGTTCTTCCTCTGTAGACCGTGCGACTAGTTCTTCATCCGCAAAAGCAGTAAGTTCGTCGTCTGCTAAATCGACAGCGAGTTCTTCTTCTGCAAAATTGTCGAGCTCATCTTCAGAAAAGAAGCTTGCAAGTTCCTCCTCTGAAAAAGCACCGGCATCATCTGCGGCATCGTCTTCTTCAACTGGCTCTTCGTTCTTCAACGAAAATTGGCGTGAAGCTTGCCTTGACAAAATCAACGAATATCGTGCTACTGAAAATTTGGAACCGCTTACCTTAGCTCCCGAAGAAAAACAGACCTGCACCGACAAGCAAGCGGGTGATGACCTTGCCGAAAATAAGGCTCATGGACATTTCCGAGCTTGCGAAGAATGGGCGCAGAACAGCGGCCCGAACTTCAATACATCTTGGCGCAAAACGGCGACCGAAGCCACCGATGCATTCCTCAAGATGATGTGGGAAGATGAAAAAGCTCTGGTGCTAAGGGGTGAACGCGATCCCGATAAAAAAGAGGATTATTCCTATATCGGTCACTACCTCAATATGAAGGGCAATTACAAATCAGTCGCTTGTGGAATTTCGCTCACAGAAGACGGTAAAAAAGGTTGGTTAAATATAAACTTCTTCTAATGTGAAATCGTAAAAAATAGATATAGCAAAAAAGTAAGCTGTCCCCGTGCGAATCTTTGCTCGGGGATTTTTTGTCAAGTAAAAAACACTTTTTTGTGAACTTAAATTTTTTATCTTTGTGATTATGATCAATAGATTCTTTTTTTGTGTGTTATGGGTTGGATTGGTTGCTTTTGCTAATGCTGCAAATTCTGTGTATATCGCTTCTTCGCTGCCGACAAATACCGCTGAGTCGGATACTGTCAAAACAAAGACTGCGAAAAAAGGAGGGCTTCTCGGTAGCCTTTTCCCTGTTGAAAAAGATGAGGCGATTTCTCGTGGAAATTTCCTCACGGGCGCAACGCTCTTTTTGCTCCAAGGCAATTCAGACGATGATGCTTTGAATATTCTCTTTGGTGATATTTACAAAGCCGAAGGTTACACATTTACGGCGGAAGCTTTTGGCGGATATTTTATTCGTGATGCCATGGCGGTTGGATTGCGCGCAGGTTTCAGTCGCACTTTTGTCGATGTCGATTATTCGATTCTCGAAGATTTGGCCGATATCAAGGAACACCGCAAGTATGTGAGCAATGGTTTTTTTGTGCAACCGTTCCTAAAAAATTATTTGAAGGTTTTTGATTCGAGAACGATTTATTTCTTTAATGAAACTTCGTTGACTGCTGAATATTCCTATGGAATTTCGCAGTCAGATGATGGTGAGGATATTTCGAAAACGCGAAATCATGGATGGACTTTTAAGTTCGGTATCAATCCGGGCCTTTGCATTATGGTGTTGGATCGTTTGGCTTTTGAAACATCGGTGGGCTTGCTTGGCCTGAGTTCGTCTTGGTTGGTCGTGGAAGAAAATGGTGAACGTCGGAGCGAAGTTTCTTACAACATTGTGAATTTTAAGATAAACTTATTGGCGCTTGATTTTTCGCTGGTCTATTTCTTCTAGGAGCTTGTCATGATGTTTGAAAATTTTAATCGAGCAAAAGTTGATCGTTGCGCATGCGCCCTGCTATTGTTCTTTGGAATTTTTTCGATGGCCTTTTTGAACGGTTGCTCTGCAGATTACGATACTTTTGGTGCTTCGGATTATCGCGTGTTGACTGAAATTTCAGTTGCCGAACAGGATGGTTCGCCTGCGGTTTATCCGGATGTTCATCGCATGGAATTTGATTTAGTGGCTTCGCCGGAATCGCTTAGGACATGGGATTCTGTGACGATCGAATCGATTGACATGAGTCATTTTGCTACTCTCCATTTGGCAAAGGACAATGTGTCTGATTTTCCGACGGATTCTTTGAAATTGGATTCGCTTGCCGAAAAGGTGTCGGTTTCAGAAAATGCAATTAAGGTTGGCAATAAAATTGCAATGCCTTCGAATCATGTAATTTATGTTGTTGTTGTTTCTGAAAGCGGCAAGAGGGCTATTTGGCAGTTGAATTTTAATATTCCGAATGTGAAACCAGAAAGTAGTTCGGCTGCAAAAACGAGTAGTTCGACTAGTTCCAAATCGAGTGGATCAAAGGGCGGCGATTCTAGTAAATCTAGCTCTTCGAATAAATTTTCGTCTAGCTCTGGTGCGGTTTCGGCATCGTCTAGTTCCGCAAAGTCTGCGGCGTCCTCAAACAGCTCGACAAAGTCCGGTGAATCTAGTAGTTCTGCATCATCTGTAGCAAGTTCTTCTGCATCGAATTCTGCATCAAGTAGCGCGACGATTCTCGCTTCTAGCAACTCTACGGCTTCATCAGCTCCCAAAATCCTAGCGCTTTCAATTGCTGGCCGGACGGCTGTTGTCAACGAAGAAAGCAAATCGATTCGCGTTGACGATCTTGATTTCCGCACGGACTTGACTTCTCTTGAACTTTCTGCATTAGAACTTTCGGATGGTGCTACTGCAAATGTTGAAGTGGGCAAGCCTTACGATTTTGGCTCGGGCATCTCGGTGACGGTCGAAAATGCCGAAGGCAAAAGCGAAACGTACTCCGTCAAGGCTGGCTATCAATTGCCGGGCTCGAATTTCAATTCCTGGAAGGGCGATGATGTGATACCTGATTCTATTTGGGGTAGCGCTAATACGCTTGTAACGACGTTGAATAAAATAACATCGGGCACCATGATTGGTGCAGAAATTAAGACGAGTTCTGCTCTTACAAAAACGGCGAGTGGAAGCCTCTATACAGCTGTTTTCAACCCCAATGGTGTCGGATTGCTTTCGATGGGAAATGCTAAGACATGGCCTGATGGCAACGAACTTTTGGACTTTGGCAAACCGTTTGCTGCACGTCCCGAATTTATGGAAGTCAAATTCAGTTACGAGGGCAAAGGCGATAGTTGTGACATTTACATTCTACTTGAAAACCGCACGGGTGATAAAAATGTAAACCGCAAGTCGAGTGACGTGAACAAGCTGGTGGCTTCAGCGTGGTTTCGCTCTACGAAAGCAGACAATTCTGGCCGCGAAAATCCAGATGTCGTGAGCGTTTCTGAACCGGACGAAAATGGAATGCGCACGCTTCGCCTCAAGCTCAAGTATGGAGAACCGCTCGCAGGTTCTCCGATTGAACGCTCTTCTGTGTTCCTCACCAAGCTTGAATCTTCGAATAAATCTGCAATCTATAACGGCCTTGTGCAAGGAACGGGGGAGGAGCCCGTGACGCATATCCGTGTGGTTTTTGCTTCGAGTGCCAATGGAAACCACTATGAGGGATCAAAGGGCGCGACTCTTATCGTAGACGAAATGAGGTTGATTTATTAAATAAAACTCACATGGGTTCCCAAACTTTCGGCTTTTAACTAACTTTAAAATTAAGGTTAAAAAATGATACGAAAGTTATATTTCCCACTCCTCATTGCGCTTGTTTCGCTGTTTACATCATGTGAAAGCGAGTCGAGCGTTATCCCCAATAGGGTCCATTCTATTAGCGATCTCGGCCACAAAAAAGTGGGCGTGCAGATTGGAAACACAGCTGACATTTACGCTTCGGATTTCGGTGGCGATACGGCGAAAATTGACGTGGAACGCTACACGAAGCTTGCCGATGCTGTGCAGGCTTTGATGCAGGGGAAGGTCGATGCGGTCATGAGCGATGATCAGCCGGCCAAGGCTTTCGTGCGTCAGAATCCGTCGCTTCGCATTCTCGAAGAAGTTTTTGTCGAAGAGATGTATGCGGGCGTGGTCGCGAAGGGCAACGAAGCACTGCTCGATTCTGTGAATCAGGCAATTGCGCAGATGAAGTTCGATGGCGTTTACGATTCGCTTTTCAATACCTACATCAATCGCAACGGCAATTATCATTATCAAAAGAAGGTGACCGAAGGCCCGAAGCTTGTGCTTTCGACTAATGCACAGTTCCCTCCGTATGAGTATTACGAGAACGCGAAGGTCGTTGGTCTTGATATTGAAATTGTCAACTACATCGCGGATTTCATGCACCGTACGGTAGAAATCCAAGATATTGAATTTGATGCGATTATCAATGCGGTTGCTTCGGGTAAGGCGGATGTCGGTTTCGCGGGTTTCACGGTTACCGAAGAGCGCAAAAAGTCCATCAACTTTACGACTCCTTACACGCTTTCTAAAGTTGTCGTGATTGTTCGTGGCGACAAAGCTGTTGAAAACGATGAAAGCTTTAGCGACCATCTTTATAAGAATTTCGTGAAGGATTCTCGCTGGAAGTTTATCGTCGAGGGTCTTCGCAATACGCTTATCATTTCGTTCTTTGCGGCTCTCCTCGGCATTATGATTGGTTTTGTGATTGCGCAAATCCGCACGAACAACGAATTTAACGGGCGCTATAAAGTCTTGAACTGGTTTGCAAAAGCTTACCTCGCCGTGATTCGCGGAACGCCGATGATGATCCAGTTGCTCATCATTTATTACATCGTTTTTTCGTCGGTGAATGTCAACAAGATTCTTGTCGCGATTGTCGCGTTTGGTGTGAACTCCGGCGCTTACGTTTCTGAAATTATCCGCAGTGGTATCAAGGGCGTAGATCCGGGACAGATTGAAGCGGGACGCAGCCTTGGTCTCAAGTTCCGCACGGTGCTTTACCACATCGTTTACCCGCAGGCTTTCAAAAATTCTCTTCCTGCGCTCACGAACGAATTTATCTCGCTCATCAAGGAAACGTCCATTTGCGGTTACATCGGCCTTACCGATTTGACTCGCGGCGGTGATATCATCCGCAGCATGACTTACGAAGCTATGCTCCCGCTCCTTGCTGTGGCTGCAATTTACTTTATACTTGTCGCCGGGCTTTCGGCTTGTGTTGCAAAACTTGAAAAGAGGTTGAAGAAAAATGAACGCTAATGCTGAAACTTTAATCCAGGTCAAGGACCTTTGCAAATCTTACGGTGACAAGCAAATCCTCAAGGGCATTTCTCTTGATATCCATCGTGGTGACGTGATTGCGATTATCGGACCTTCGGGCTGCGGTAAATCGACATTCTTGCGCCAGTTGAATTTGCTTGAACATCCGACGAGTGGCGATATTCTTTTGGACGGCAAGAGCATTTTGGCGAAGGGCGTTTCAAAGCCTGAAATTCGCGAACGCGTGGGCATGGTGTTCCAGCAGTTCAACCTGTTCAAGAACATGACTGCTCTTAAGAATATCATGTTTGCTCCGGTGAAGCTCGGACGCCTTTCGAAAGCGGATGCCGAAGTTCGCGCGAAAGACCTTTTGAAACGCGTTGGCCTTTTGGAACGTGCCGACCATTATCCGGCGCAACTTTCTGGCGGTCAGCAGCAACGTGTGGCAATTGCCCGTGCAATGGCGATGCAACCCGAAGCAATCCTCTTTGATGAACCGACGAGCGCTTTGGATCCTGAAATGGTCGGTGAAGTGCTCAAGATCATGAAGGACCTTGCAAAGTCTGGCATGACGATGATTGTCGTGACGCACGAAATGAGCTTTGCCCGCGAAGTCGCAAACCGTGTGCTGTTCTTTGCTGATGGTTACGTCAAAGAAGACGGCACTCCCGAAGAAATTTTCGACAATCCGAAGGACTCGCGCCTCAAGGAATTCTTGTCTGCGTTAAAGAAGTAGCTTTGCTAAGGTCCCTGAGCTTGTCGATGGGCGCGGCACTCCCGCATTGCTTTGTCATCCCGACTTATTTCTTCGTCATCCTGACGCCGAAGGCGGAAGGATCCAGTTAAGTCCTTTAGGTAAGAAGCCGATGCGTAGCATCGGCTTTAACAACCACCCGCTATGCGGGTGAGATTAGAGCTTAAGCCATTACGAATAGAAGAGA